>CALAEC010000290.1 GCA_937890785.1 uncultured Actinomycetes bacterium | reverse complement strand
GCTCCTCCTGCCGGTGCCACCGGAAGAACAGCACCGCGATGAACCCCCACAGGATCAGCCCGCCGACCAGCTTCATCACCAGCCCTGCGATCCGCTGATCGACGACCGGATCGACGCCGGCCAGGGGCGCGGCGACCGAATAGAACGGGTAGATCGGGGACTCGGCGAACGTGAGGAACGAGGCCGGCACCGTCGGGACGATCGACTGGGCGAACAGGTACAGCATCTGTCCCGGATATCGCAGCCGCGGGATCTCCACGATCGGCGACAGCACCGGCATCCACATCAGGAGCGCGGTCAGCACCAGGACGGCGTGCACGCCGAAGTGGACCAGCTCCGAGCGGAGCGAGAGCTCGACCAGGGCGGGCCAGTGGCTCACCGCGATGAACGCGTTGAACAGGAGCAGGGCCACCAGCGGCCGGGCCAGCGCGCGGACCACTGCCAGCAGCCACCGCGGGCGCACCACTTTCCGGAACAGCCACCCGGGGGTGCCGGCCAGCAGCAGCGGCGGTGCCACCAGGCTCAGCAGGAGGTGCTGGACCATGTGGACGGAGAGCAGCCGCTCCTCGGCGAGCTCGTGGACCGGCCAGTCGGCGGCCACGAACAGGGTGATCACGCCTGCGGCGAACGCCACGACCTGTCCCGTGGTTGCCGGTGGGTCGCCCGGGCTCACGTGGCGCGGTCCCCACCACCGGAGCGCCGCCCAGTAGCCTCCGGCCAGGGCCAGGCACAGCGCCCACACGTCCGGATGGGGGTGCCAGCCGATGGCCTGGTCAGGCACGGCGGAGGAACCTCGGACGGCCCAGGAGGACGCCCAGGACCACGAGCACGAAGGCCACCGCCAGGATCGCCGGCCCCAGACCCGCCCCGAACGTGAGCAGAACGATGAGGAACACCGACAGCGCCAGCACCAGACCGGTGACGAACAGCCGCTTGAACACCGGCGGGTCGAACCGGAGGTGCATGAACCACAGCACCACCAGCGCGAACTTGATCGTCATCAGCAACAGCAGCGCGGTGACCACGGCCGTGCTCGAGAGGAACTCGACGTAGAACAGCGCCACCTCGAGGCCGGTGATCACGGCCAGGACCACCGCGATGAGGACGTACTCGCGGGGTCCGGGGTGGGCCTGGTCCTCGGCGGGCAGATGGGCCTCGCCGTGCGGCTCGTACTCCTCGCGGACCGTGCTCATGACGGGATCAGGTACACGACCGTGAAGATCACGATCCACACGATGTCGACGAAGTGCCAGTACAGGCCGACGAGCTCAACCCGCAAGGCTCGCTCGCTCGGAAGCCGGCCGGCCAGCGACATCCCGTACAGCGTCAACAGCATCAGGATCCCAACGGTGACGTGAGCGCCGTGGAAGCCCGTCAGGACGAAGAAGCTCGACCCGAACAGGTTGCGCGACAGCGTCAGGCCCTCCCTGACGAACACCGTGAACTCGAAGACCTGGCCGCCGACGAACGTGATGCCGAGGAGCGCCGTGGCCAGCAGCCACGCCCGGAGCCGCCGGTGGTCGCCGCGCTGGATCGCGTTGAGCGCCAGCACCATGGTCAGGCTCGACATCAGGAGCACGAACGAGGACACCGAGGTGTACGGGATGTCGTACACGTCCTCGGGGAACGGACCCTGGACGCTCCTTCCCCGGTACAGCAGGTACGTGGCGATCAGCGACCCGAAGAACAGGCACTCCGACCCGAGGAACGCCCACATGCCGAGCTTGCGGTTGTCGAGCCCGGTTGCGGTGTGGGGAACTTGAACGGCGTCGCCTGCCACCCGCTACTCCTCCGCCACCGGCTCGAGGCTCCACCCGAACAGCCCCGCCAGCGTGATCAGCCCGCCCACCACGGCGACGGGCCAGAAGTAGATCAGGCCGTAGCCGATCACCGGCAGGCCCAGGGCCGCCAGCAGGGGGAAGTACGAGGGGTCGGGCATGTGGATGTCGGGGTGCTCCTCCTCGTCGTCCGCCTCGTCGTGGTGCTCGGCTCCCGCGACCACCGGCACCGGCCGGCCCCGCTCGTCCTCGGCGTATTTGCGGTGCCACAGCTCGTCGCGATGCCGGACGTCGGGGATCTCGGCGAAGTTGTAGTGCGGCGGCGGGGACGGGATCGACCACTCCAGCGTGCGGGCGTCCCACGGGTCGGCGCCGGCCTCCCTCCCCCGCGACATGCTGCGCACCAGGTTCACCATGAACACCAGGATCGAGGCCGCGATGACGAACGAGCCCACGGTCTCGATGAGGTTCCAGAACCCCCAGCCGGCCTCCTCGGGGTACGTGTAATAGCGCCGGGGCATCCCCTGGAGTCCGAGCCAGTGCATCGGGGCGAACGTCAGGTTGAAGCCGATCAGCATCAGCCAGAAGTGGAGCTTCCCGAGGCCCTCGGACAGCACCCGGCCGGTCACCTTCGGCAGCCAGTAGTACGCGCCCGAGAACAGCCCGAAGATGGCCCCGCCGAACAGCACGTAGTGGAAGTGCGCCACCACGTAGTACGTGTCCTGCTGCTGGAAGTCCGAGGGCACGATGGCGTGGGTGACCCCGGACAGGCCCCCGATGATGAACATCGCCACGAAGCCGATGGCGAACAGCATCGGCGACGTGAACCGGATCGAGCCGCCCCACATCGTCCCCAGCCAGTTGAAGATCTTCACGCCCGTGGGGACGGCGATGAACATCGTCGAGAGCGCGAACGCGGTGTTCGCCACCGGCCCCAGGCCCGTCGTGAACATGTGGTGGGCCCACACTCCCCAGCCCATGAACCCGATGGCGATCCCGGAGAACACCACGGCGGCGTAGCCGAACAGCGGCTTCCGGGAGAACGTCGGGAGGACCTCCGAGACGATCCCCATCGCCGGGAGGATCAGGATGTACACCTCCGGGTGCCCGAAGAGCCAGAACAGGTGCTGCCACAGCAGGGCGTCGCCGCCCGCGGCCGGGTTGAAGAACAGCGTGCCGAACAACCGGTCGAAGCCCAGCTCGAACAGGGCGATGGCGATCACCGGCATGGCGAACAGGAGCAGGAAGGAGACCACCAGCGTCATCCACGTGAACACCGGCATGCGCATCAGGCTCATCCCCGGCGCCCGCTCGTTCAGGATCGTCACGATGAAGTTCACCGCGGAGGCAAGCGAGGCCACGCCGACGATCTGGAGGCCGATCGAGTAGTAGGTCATCCCGGTCCCCGGGAGGAAGCCCTCGCCGCTCGACAACGGCGCGTAGCCGAACCAGCCGCCGTTCGGCGCGCCGCCCAGGAAGAAGCTGGAGTACAGGAAGATCCCGCCGACCAGGAAGACCCAGTAGGAGAAGGCGTTCAGCCGGGGGAAGGCCACGTCCCGGGCCCCGATCTGGAGGGGGATCAGGTAGTTGAAGAACGCCGACGACAGCGGCATGACGACCAGGAAGATCATCGTCAGCCCGTGCATCGTGAACACCTGGTTGTAGGTGTCCGCGTCGAGGAACGCCCCGTTCGGCTGGGCCAGCTGGATCCGGAGCAGGAGCGCCTCGATCCCGCCCAGCAGGAAGAACACGAACGCGGTGGCCCCGTAGAGGATGCCGATCCGCTTGTGGTCGACCGTGGTGAGCCACGCCGCCAGGCCCGTGGTCGCTCGGGGCCGGCGGAAGAAGCTCGGTCGGGTGACCGCCACGCTCGCCATCAGCCGTCGCTCTCCATGCTACGCACGCGCTCCCGCACCGTCACTCCAGGCTCAGGAGATAGGCCGCCATGGCCTCGATCTGGTCCTCGGTGAGCCCGAGCTCCCTCAGGCCCGAGGGCATCTTGGCGCCGGGCTTGATCCTCGGGGCGTCCTCCAGCCACCGGGTCAGGTTGCGCTCGTTGAGCTCGAAGATGGATCCGGCGAACGTGCTCCGGCTGGCCAGGTGGGTCAGGTCCGGTCCGATCTTGCCCACCGCCGGTTCCACGCCGCGGACCGTGTGGCACCCGATGCACGCGCCCGTCGAGAAGTACTCCAGCCCCTCGGCCTCGAGGGTGCCGCTGGGCGGCGCGGCGGCCTCGGTGAGCTGATCGTCCACCCACGCCTCGAACTCCGAGGACTCCTGGGCGATCACCCGGAACCGCATGTTGGCGTGGGACAGGCCGCAGAACTCCTTGCACAAACCCAGGTAGGTCCCCGGCTCGGCCGCCTCGATGTACAGCGTGTTCGTCCGTCCGGGGATCAGGTCCTGCTTCCCGGCCAGCCGGGGGACCGAGAACGAATGGATCACGTCCTTCGACGTCAGGTTCATGGCCACGGGCCGCCCGGCGGGGATGTGGATCTCGTTGGCCGTGAGCACGCCGAGGTCCGGATACTCGACCTCCCACCACCACTGGTTGCCGGTCACGTTGACCTCGAGGACCTCGCCCGCGGGCCGGGAGGCCAGATCGAAGATCGTACCCACGGTGGGGACGGCCACGCCGGCCAGGAGGAGGGCCGGGATGATGGTCCACATGATCTCCAGCCGCGTGTTGCCGTGGATCTGGCGCGGGGTGTCGTCGTCGGAGCGCTGCCGGAACCGGATCATTGCGAAGACCAGGAGCCCTTCCACCAGGACGAAGACGGCCACGGCGATCCAGAACACCAGCCAGTAGAGCTCCGCCTGCTTCTCGGCGACCGGGCCCGCCGGATCGAGCGAATTGTAGGGAAGGTCGCCGGTGCACGCCGCCATGAGGAGCCCCACGAGCACGACGAACCCGGCCAGGGCGATCCGGCGTCGGGTCACGGCCCGTGTTCTACCACACCGAACGGCGCCCTCAACCGGCAGCGCCGAGGGGTTCGCCGCACCGCGGGCACGCGCCGTGCGCGCGCGAGGCTACCCGCCCGCACCCGGCGCACACCACGGGGCGGGCCTGACCCCGGATCAGCGCGCGGACCCACATCGCCGTGACGACCGCCGCGAGGAGCAGCACCGCCACCTCGCCGAGGACGTGCCACCCGTGCTCGCGGATGAGCGACTCGAGGAGCGTCATGCCGCGAGGACCCGGTCGACCGCCGCGGCGGCGAAGAGGAGGCCCAGGTAGGTGATCGAGTACCGGAACAGCGCCATGGCGGCCGTCGTGCCCCGTTCGCGGAGCACGCGGACGGCATGCCCGACCAGGACCACGCCGAGCACCACGGCCGCGGTGAGGTAGAGCGCCCCCAGCCGGGCCACCGGATAGAGGAGCAGGGAGACGGCCACGACCAGGAACGAGTAGAGCAGGATGCTGACGGCGGTCTCCGATCCGCTCCGGACCGCCGGGAGCATCGGGACGCCCGCGGCCCGGTAGTCGGCGGCGTACTTGATGGCCAGCGCCCAGAAGTGCGGGGGCGTCCAGAAGAAGACGATGGCGAACAGGACCACCGCCGGGAGCTCGACGGTGCCCGTCACCGCGGCCCACCCGACCAGCGCGGGCACCGCGCCGGCCGCGCCGCCGATCACGATGTTCTGAGGCGTCGAGCGCTTCATGAGCAGCGTGTACACGATCACGTAGAACACGGCGGCCGCCAGCGTCAGACCGGCGGCCAGCGCGTTGACCGTGACCACCAGCCAGACGAACGACCCCATCACGAGCGTGACCCCCAGCCGCAGCGCGGAAGCCGGCGCCAGGCGGTGCGCGGGCAGCGGCCGGCCGCGGGTCCTGGGCATGATCTCGTCGATGTCCCGGTCGAGGTAGCTGTTGATCGCGTTGGCCCCGGCGGCGCCCAGGGTGCCTCCGAAGAGGGTGGCCAGGACCAAGGAGGCGGGCGGCATCCCGCCGGCCGCCAGCACCATCGCCGGGACCGTGGTGACCAGGAGCAGCACGATGATGTCCGGCTTCACCAGCTGGAGGTACGCCGCGACGGTTTCCCGGGCCCCCCGCCGGCCGGCCGGCTCGGGCGCGGGCGGCGGCGTTCGCCGTCGCACCACGACCGCCAGCGCCACGAGCGTGGCCCACGCCAGCGCGCCGCCCACCACGTGCCCGGCCACGGCCGCAGGGGCCAGCCTGGTCAGCACGGCCGCGGCGCCGAGCGCCGCCTGGACCAGCAGCAGGGCGAGGGCGGCCCAGGCAAGGGCCCGGTGGCTCGAGCGGGTCAGGTCCCGGCGGGCCCGCATCCCCAGGACCACGCCGAGGACGACGGCCGTCGCCGCCAGGGCCCGATGGACGAACGCCGCGGCGCTCCCGACGTCGTCGAGTCGGGGGACGGCCCGTCCGTCCATCAGTGGCCAGTCAAGGAAGACCAAGCTCGCCCCCTGACCCCGCACGTACGCGCCGGCCAGGAGCAGCGCGGCGGTCACGGCCAGCGTCCACCACACCAACGTCCTCCCGGAGCCCGTGGCCGGATCGGGGTCGCCTCGCCGGGCCTTCGGCACCCGGGCCGCGGTGGCGGCCCACACGACCAGGGCCACCAGCCCCATGGCCACCAAGAAGTGCACGGTCACGATGAACGGCTTGGCGGGGTCGTCGGCCAGGATCCGGATGCGCCCGATCCCGGCCTGGACCAACACGACCAGGACGGCGAGTCCCGCCGGCCACAGCACGCCTCGGTCCGTCCGGGCCCGGCGCCACGCCACCCACGCCGTGGCCAGGATCAACAGGCCGGTCACTGCGGCCGCCAGTCGGTGGGAGTACTCGATGATCGTGTCGAACTCGAACGGAGGCACCCAGGACCCGAAGCACCTCGGCCAGTCCGGACAGGCGTCGCCCGAGCCGGTGGCCCGTACCACACCACCGATGGCCACCAGGGCGAGCGTCGACACCGCGGCGGCCGCCGACAGCCGGCGCAGAACGGTCACGGCGCGAGTGTATCCCGACGCCCGGCGAGGATAGGGTGATGGTCCCCATGCGGATCGCCGTGCTGTTCCTCGTACTGACCCTGGCCGCGTGCTCGGACGAATCGGGTGAGGAGCGCGGGCTGGAGAGTCGGCTGCCGGGCGCTTCGCAGGGCCTGTGTGACGCGCAGGTCCTCGCGGGCGAATCGAACGTCCCGGACGCCGCGGCGGTGTTCAACGACGAGGTCCACGGCTTCCTCCACGAGCTGGCCGCCGTCGTTCAGCGGACCGATCGTGCCGTCGCGGCCGAGCTCCTCGAGGCGAAGCAGCGGGTCGAGCGGATCTTCGAGGACCCGGTCCGGGCCCCGCCCCAGGAGGTGGTGGTTCTGCTCACCGAGCTCCAGCGGGCCCTGGGTCAGGCGGCCGAGGCAGCCGGGCTCCCCAGGCCGCTGTGCCGCGAGGGAGCGACGTGAGGCGGGCGACTCTGCTCGCGTTCGCCCTGGTCGCGGCGGCAGGGTGCGGCGGCGGCGGATCGCAGGGCGACCGTCCCGCCGGCCTCCAGGTGTTTCCCGCGAGCTTCGAGCTCGTCGCCGGCGAGCCGGAACGGTTCCTGGTGGGGCTCACCACCCCCGACAACCGGATCGTCGGCGGTGGAAGCGTCGACCTGACGTTCTCCTACCTCGGCGAGGATCGGGCGGGGGCGCCCGAGCAGGCAGGGGAAGCCACAGCCTCGTTCCTGCCGATCCCGGGCCAGGAGGACCGCCCTTCGGCCGACGTGCCCACGGCCTCCGCGGTCGAGCAGGCCCGCGGCGTGTACGCGGCGGAGGTGACGTTCGACCGGCCGGGGTTCTACGAGGTCGATGTGTCCGCCGATCTCGGGGGCCGGCCGAGCCGGGGGACGGGCGCGTTCGAGGTGGTCCCCGAGCCGCTGGTCCCGTCGCCGGGCGATCCGGCGCTCCGGACCCGGAACCACGTTCTCGGCGAGCCGGGCGTCCCCGAGGAGGCCATCGACTCGCGGGCGGCCACGGGCGGGATCCCCGATCCGGAACTGCACGAGACCGCGATCGCCGAGGCGATCCGGGCCGGCCGACCTGCCCTCGTTGTGTTCGCCACTCCCGTGTACTGCGTCAGCCGGTTCTGCGGACCGGTGACCGACATGGTGGCCGAGCTCGCCTCGGACTACGGCGACCGTGCCGAGTTCATCCACGTGGAGATCTGGGCCGACTTCCAGGAAGGAACGCTCAACGAGGCCGCCGCCGACTGGCTTCTGCGCGGGGGCGACCTCCAGGAGCCGTGGGTGTTCCTGATCGGTGCCGACGGCAGGATCGCGGCCCGGTGGGACAACGTGGCCACCCGCGGCGAGATCGAGCCGCACCTCCGGAGGCTGCCGGCGGGTCGATGACCCGGACGGTCGGGACGATCGACCTGCCGCCGGCCTGCGCGGCGCTGGCCCGCCGGGTCGACCAGGAGCTGGAGCGGTTCCTGGCCGGCCAGGCCGAGTCGATGGGGTCGCTCGACCCCGATGGAGAGCCCCTGTTCGATGAGCTCCGGCGGGTTGTCGGCTCGGGCGGGAAGCGCCTCCGTCCGGTGTTCTGCTGCCTCGGCCACCTGGCCGCCGGGGTGGAGCCGGGGGAGGCGGTGATCCGGGCGGCCTCGGCTCTGGAGATGCTGCACACGTTCGCCATCGTTCACGACGACGTGATGGACCGGTCGCCGTCGCGCCGCGGGGCGCCGGCATCGTGGGTCCACCTCGCCGAGGTGCACCGGGCCGAAGGGCTGGTGGGGCAGCCCCAGGCCTACGGCCTGGCCGCGGCCGTCCTCGCCGGCGACATGGCCCTGGTGCTGGCCGATCGGGCCCTGCTGGACGCGGGCTTCCCGGAGGAGCGACTGCTGCCGGCGCTTCGCCGGTACGACCGCATGCGGGTGGAGGTGGTGGCCGGACAGTTCCACGACGTCCTGGCCGCCCACCGCGGGCTGGCCGACGAGGCCGAGGCCCGCCGGATCGCCGTCCTCAAGTCGGGCGGGTACACCGTCGAGGCCCCGCTCCAGATCGGGGCCATCCTTGGAGGGGCCTCGGACGGGCTCCTGGCTTCTCTCGGGCGGTACGGGCTCGCCCTCGGCGAGGCGTTCCAGCTCCGCGACGATGTCCTCGGGGTGTTCGGCGATCCCGAGGTCACGGGGAAGGATCGCGATTCCGACCTTCTCGAGGGGAAGCGGACGGTCCTCCTGGCCAAGGCCGTGGCCGCCGCGCACGGAGAGGATCGCCGGTTCCTGGAGGAGCGCGTCGGCCGGCCGGACCTCCGGCCCCACGAGCTCGAACGGGCCCGATCGCTGCTCGAGTCGACGGGGGCACTCGATGCCACCGTGGCCCTGATCGAGGACCTGGTGGCCACGGCTCGAGCGGAGCTCGAGCGCGGGCCCGTCCCCCAGCGCGCGGCCGGGCTGTTGTCGGAGATGGCCGGGATCGTGGCCGTCCGCCGCCTCTAGGTGATTGATTCGACCTCGGCCCTGGTCTACAAACGTGGTCCCTTGAGGCTCCTCGACGCTCGCCGCGTGTACCGGGACCTGCCCCTGGTCCACGTGGCCACCACCCGGGCCGACGGGAGCCCCCACGTGGTGCCCCTGTGGTTCGTGTGGCGGGACGAGGCCGTCTACGTGTCGTGCCGGCGCGACTCGGCCACGTGGCGCAACATCGAGCGCGACCGCCGCGTGGCGCTGAGCTTCCATCGCGGCGGGACCTGGCGCGACTACGCCGGGATCGTTCTGTTCGGCGGGGCCGAGCCCCTCGTGCCGGAGCATCCCGCGCTCCGGGGGGTGATGTCCGCGTGGTTCGAGAAGTACCGGCTGCTGCTCTCCCGCGGCGGTTTCCGCGACTATGCCGACCAGGTCGAGCGGCCCGGGATGCTGCGGGTCCGGGCCGAGCGGCTGGCCGGGTGGGACCACGCGGTCGGGAGCCTGGCCGCCGAGGCCGGCGACGCCTGAGCCGTACCGTTTGCGAGGATGCTCCGACCGGCGGTAGCATCGGCTTGTGAAAGCTTTCACAAGCCCCGCGGTGGCGGTGGAGCCCGCCCGGGGGCTTCCGGCCGGCGAGGCCGACGGTCGGCGGACGGAGGCCGACGTCCTGGTCGTGGGGGCGGGCCCGGCCGGCGCCGCGGCCGCGTATCACCTGGCCCGGCACGGCGTCGACGTGATCCTCGCCGACAAGGCCTCGTTCCCCAGGGAGAAGGTGTGCGGCGACGGGCTCACTCCTCGCGGCGTTCGGGCGATCCAGGGGATGGGCGTCGATCCCACCGAGGCGGGGTTCGTTCGCGTCGACGGGCTTCGGGTGTACGGCCCGACCGTGGTCCTCGATCTTCCCTGGCCGAAGCTGGAGCGCCTGCCCGACTTCGGCGTGGTCCGGACGCGGCACGACCTCGACCACCTGCTGGTCCAGCGGGCGGTGAAGGCCGGGGCCACGCTGTGGGAGCGGGCCGAGGCGGTGGCCCCGCTGGTCGACGACGGCTGGGTCGTGGGGGCGTCGGTCCGGCGCGAGGACGGGGAGGCGGAAACCGTGCGGGCCCGGTACGTCCTGGCCGCGGACGGCGCGGCCTCGAGGTTCGCCGGCAAGGCCGGGGTGCGCCGAGACCCCACTCGTCCGCTGGGCGTGGCCGCCCGGCGCTACTACCGTTCGCCGCGCCCGCAGGGAACCTACTTCGAGTCGTGGTTCGACCTGTGGGAGAACGGGGTGATCCTGCCGGGGTACGGCTGGATCTTCCCGGTCGGCGACGGCATCCTCAACGTGGGGGCCGGGCTCCTCAACACGACCTCCCACTTCAAGGAGGTCTCACCGCGGCGAATGCTGGACGTCTTCCTCCGCACCCTCCCGGAGGAGTGGGGGATGGTCGAGGCGAACGCGGAGGGGGAACTGCTCTCCGGGCCGCTCCCGATGGGAATGAACCGCCGGCCGCTGGCCCTGCCCGGACTGCTCCTCCTCGGCGACGCCGGCGGGGTGGTCAACCCGTTCACCGGGGAGGGGATCGCCTACGCCATCGAATCCGCGGAGGTGGCGGCGGAGCTGGTGCACGACGCCCTGGCCTCCGATCGGCCGGGGCTGGCGCACTCGTACCCGATCGAGCTCCGCCGCCGGTACGGCCGGTACTTCACGGTCGGTCGGGCATTCGCCCGGGCGATCGGCAACGCCACGTTCATGCGCCTGTCGGTGCTGTACGGCTTCCCCCGCGAGCGGCTGATGCGGTTCGCCCTTCGCATGTTGGCGAACCTCACGGACGGCCGTGACGGCGACCTCGACGATCGGGTGATGGACTGGATCGTGCGGATCGCGCCGGAGCGATGAGCGGGCTGAGCCAGTACCTACCGATCGTGGTGCTCCTGGGGCTGGCGTCGGTGTTCGCGGTGGCGTCGTTGATCGTCGCTCGGGCCCTGGGACCCCGGCGGCCGACCCCCGCGAAGCTCGCCCCGTACGAGTGCGGCATCGTGCCCGAACAGGTCCCCCGGGAGCGGTTCTCGGTGAAGTTCTACGTGATCGCGATGCTGTTCATCGTGTTCGACATCGAGACGATCTTCCTGTTCCCGTGGGCCGTGACGTTCCGGGAGCTGGGGCTCTTCGGGTTGGTGGAGATGGCCATCTTCATCGGCCTGGTGTTCGTGGCGTACCTCTATGTGTGGCAGCGAGGTGGGCTGGAATGGACCGACTGAGGGCGACCGAGCTCGAGCAGCGGGCCATCGAGGAGGAAGTCAGGCAGGGCGTCCTCACCACGACCCTGGCCAAGGCGGTCAACTGGGCCCGGAAGCAGTCGGTGTGGCCGGTCACGTTCGGCCTGGCGTGCTGCGCCATCGAGTTGATGGCCACCGGGGCCGGCCACCACGACCTGGCGCGCTGGGGGATGGAGATCTTCCGAGCCTCGCCGAGGCAGGCCGACCTGATGATCGTGGCGGGGCGGGTGTCGCAGAAGATGGCCCCCGTCCTTCGGACGGTCTACGACCAGATGCCCGAGCCGAAGTGGGTGATCTCGATGGGCGTGTGCGCCTCGACCGGCGGCATGTTCAACAACTACGGCGTGGTGCAGGGCGTCGACACGATCGTGCCCGTGGACATCTACGTCCCGGGTTGCCCGCCCCGGCCGGAGATGTTGATGTACGGGATCCTCCGCCTCCACGAGAAGATCTCGAAGCGAGGGACGCTCACGTGAGGCCCGAGGACCTCGCCGAGCGGCTGCGGGGCATCTTCGAAGACGTGCTCCCGGCTCGCGGCGAGGTCACCGTGACCGTCGACCGCGACCGCCTCCTCGACGCGCTCCGAACGCTTCGGGACCAGGACGGCCTCCAGTTCTCCTTCCTCTCCGACGTCTCCTGCACCGACTGGCCCGGCCGCGACCCCCGGATCTGGATGGCCTACCACCTCCGCTCCCACTCCCTGGGCCAGCGCGTCCGCGTCAAGGTGGGGCTCCCCGAGGAGGACCTCCGCGTGGCCTCGGCCGTGCCGGTGTTCCCCGCGGCGGAGTGGCAGGAGCGGGAGGTGTTCGACATGTTCGGGGTGCACTTCGACGGGCACCCCGACCTCCGGCGGGTGCTGATGCCGGACGACTGGATCGGTCACCCGCTGCGCAAGGACCACCCGCTCGGGGGTGTGCCGACCCAGTACAAGGGGGCGTTCGTGCCGCCGCCCGACGAGCGAGGGCTGTGATGGCCGAGGCGATCCCCCGCGACATCGAGGGCGCCGAGGTCGGACGTGGCACCACGGCCCAGCGCCTCCGGGACGACCTCATGGTCGTCAACATGGGGCCCCAGCACCCCTCGACGCATGGGGTCCTGCGCCTGCTCCTGACGCTCGACGGCGAGACCGTCGTCGACCTGAAGCCGATCGTCGGCTACCTCCACACCGGCATCGAGAAGAACACGGAGTACCGAACCTGGCAGCAGGGCGTCACGTTCGTCACCCGAGCCGACTACCTCTCGCCGTTCTTCAACGAGCTGGCGTACTGCCTGTCCGTGGAGCGGCTCCTCGGGATCGAGGCGCCGCCGAGGGCCATGGCGATCCGGGTCCTGGTCTGCGAGCTGAACCGGATCGCCTCGCACCTGGTGTGGCTGGCCACGTCCGGGCTCGAGCTGGGGGCGATCTCGATGATGCTGTACGGGTTCCGCGAGCGGGAGCGCCTCCTCGACATCTTCGAGCTGGTGTCGGGGCTACGGATGAACCACGCGTACATCCGGATCGGCGGCCTGGTGATGGATCTCCCCGAGGGTGCCGAGGACCAGATCCGTGCGTACCTGAAGGAGCTGCCTCACCGGTTCGACGAGTACGAGAACCTCCTGACCGGTAACCCGATCTGGCGGGAGCGCAACCGTGGGGTCGGGATCCTCGACGCGGCGACGGCAGAGTCCCTCGGCGTGACCGGACCCCTGCTCCGGGCCGCCGGAGTGGGCCGGGACCTGCGCAAGGACGAGCCGTGCTCGGGGTACGAGCGGTACGAGTTCGACGTCCCCACCCGCACCGAGGCCGACTGCTTCGCTCGGTACGAGGTCCGGGTGGCGGAGATGCGAGAGTCCGTGAAGATCTGCGAGCAGGTGCTGGACTCGCTGCCGGGCGGACCGGTGATGATCGAGGATCCGAAGCTCCGATGGCCGGCCCGGCTTTCGGTCGGTCCCGACGGCATCGGGAACGACGAGGCCTACGTGCGCCACATCATGGAGGACTCCATGGAGGCGCTGATCAACCATTTCAAGCTGGTGACCCAGGGGATCCGGGTCCCGGCCGGCGAGGTGTACACGCCGGTCGAGTCGCCCCGAGGGGAGCTCGGCTACTACGTGGTGTCCGACGGAGGGATCCGGCCGTACCGCGTGCGGATGCGCGACCCCTCGTTCTGCAACCTGCCGGCGCTCCCGGTGATGGCTCGGGGGCGACTGATGGCCGACGTGGTGGCCGCGGTGGCCAGCGCGGACCCGGTCATGGGCGGTGTGGACCGCTGATGGGTGTGCTGTCCGACGACCTCCGAGCCCGGGCCGAGGAGCTGGCCTCGCGCTATCCCGTCCGCCGCTCGGCGCTGCTCCCGCTCCTCTACCTCGTCCAGGCGGAGCAGGGCCATGTCACCGACGAGGGGATGCATGAGGTCGCCGAGCTCCTCGACCTGACCACCGCCGAGGTCGAGGCGGTGGCCACCTTCTACACGATGTTCAAGAAGGCCCCTGCGGGGCGGTGGCTGGTGTCGGTGTGCACGAACGTCTCCTGCGCGCTGGCCGGCGCCCGCGAGGTGTACGACCGGGCCGTGGCCGACGCCGGCGAGGGTTCCCGCGAGGTCACGACCGACGGCCTGTTCACGGTGGAGGAGGTCGAGTGCCTGGGGGCCTGCGACCAGGCCCCCGTGGTGCAGGTGAACTACTGCAGCTACGCGCGCGTGGATCCCGACGCGGTCGGCGAGCTGATCGAAGCGCTTCGCCGCGGCGAGGTCCCCGAGCCGGTGGCCGGGCCGAAGCCCGTGGAGCACGCCGCCACCGCCCGGATCCTGGCTGGGTTGGGGGACGAGCGTGGCTGAGTTCGAACCCGTGATCACCGCGCGGTGGGGGATCGAGGGCGCAGACACGATCGACGGGTACCTGGAGCACGGCGGCTACACGGCCCTGCGCACGGCGCTCGACACCGACCCGGCCGACCTGATCGAGACCGTGAAGGCCTCGGGGCTGCGGGGGCGGGGCGGCGCCGGCTTCCCCACCGGCATGAAGTGGGACTTCATCCCCAAGGGCGGCGACGCGCCCGTGTACGTCGTGGTGAACGCCGACGAGGGCGAGCCCGGCACGTTCAAGGATCGGGAGCTGATGGAGCGCGATCCTCACCAGCTGCTCGAGGGGATCGCCATCACCGCCCACGCGGTCGGCTGCCGGACCGCGTACATCTACATGCGGGGAGAGTTCCTGTTCGCGGCCCGGCAGATCGAGCGGGCCATCGCCGAGGCGTACGACCGCGGCTACCTCGGCCGGGGCGCGGCCGGGACCGACGTGGACATCGACATCGTGATGCACCGCGGCGCCGGGGCGTACATCTGCGGCGAGGAGACCGCCCTCCTCGACTCGCTCGAAGGCCGGCGAGGCCAGCCTCGGCTGCGTCCGCCGTTTCCCGCGGTCGAGGGGCTGTACCGGTCGCCCACCGTGATCAACAACGTCGAGACGATCGCCACGGTCCCGCACATCGTGGAGCGGGGCGCGGAGTGGTACTCGAGCCTCGGAACCGAGAAGTCGACCGGGACGAAGATCTTCTGCCTCTCCGGGCGCGTGGCCCGGCCGGGGAACTACGAGGCCCCGATGGGCACGCCGGCCCGGGTGGTGATCGACGAGCTCGCCGGCGGGGTGCCGGACGGGAAGCGTGTCAAGGCCTGGACGCCCGGGGGCTCCTCGACGCCGTTCCTGACCGACGAGCACCTCGACACGCCCCTGGACTTCGAGTCGGTCCAGGCGGCGGGGTCCCTCCTCGGGACCGGCGCGGTGATCGTTCTCGACGAGACAGACTGCGTTGTCGAGGCGGCGCTCCGGTTCACCCAGTTCTACGCCCACGAGTCCTGCGGGAAGTGCACGCCGTGCCGTGAGGGGACCTGGTGGCTGACGAAGATCCTCCGCCGCCTCGAGCACGGCGGCGGACGCCTGGACGACCTCACGGCGATGCAGGACATCGGCGACAACATGCTGTTCAAGAACTTCTGCGCGCTCGGCGACGGGGCCGTCTCGCCGATCCACTCCTCGCTGAAGTATTTCCGCGATGAGTACGTCGAGCACGTGAGGGTCGGCGGCTGTCCCATGGAGGAGCGCCCCGTGGTGACTGCGGCCGAGGCGCGCGAGGCCGGAACCACGGGCGTGGTCGAGTTGGGAGAGGTGCTGCGGTGAGCGCCGAGCCGGGCCAGCGGGCCGAGCAGGTCACCGTGACGATCGACGGCGTCGAGCTCACCGTTCCTGCCGGCACCCTGGTGATCCGGGCGGCCGAGGCCGTGGGCATCGAGATCCCCCGGTTCTGCGACCATCCGTACCTCGACCCGGTCGGGGCCTGCCGGCAATGCATCGTGGAGATCGAGGGCCAGCGCAAGCCCGTGACCTCGTGCACCACGCCGGTGGCCGAGGGCATGGTGGTCCACACCCAGCACACCTCCGAGGAGGCCAAGAAGGCCCAGGAGGGCATGCTGGAGTTCCTGCTGATCAACCACCCGCTCGACTGCCCGGTGTGTGACCGCGGGGGCGAGTGCCCGCTCCAGGACCAGGCCCTGGCCTGGGGCCCCGGGGAGAGTCGGTACATCGACCCGAAGCGGGTGTACGAGAAGCCGATCCCGCTCTCGCCGCTCGTGCTCCTCGACCGGGAGCGGTGCGTCCTGTGCGCGCGGTGCACGCGGTTCTGCGACCAGATCTCCGGCGAACGGTTCATCGAGCTGTTCGACCGCGGCGCCGCCGAGCAGGTGGCCATCGCCCCCGGCGAGGACTTCCGCTCGCCGTTCTCCGGCAACACCGTGCAGATCTGCCCGGTCGGCGCGCTGACCTCGTCGACGTACCGGTTCGTGGCCCGCCCGTTCGACGTTCGGATGGGGGACTCGGTCTGTCCGCACTGCGCGTCGGGATGCTCGATCCGGGTGGACCTGCGGCGCGGCGAGGTCGTCCGCCACCAGGCTCGGGACGAGCCCGAGGTCAACGACGCGTGGCTCTGCGACAAGGGCCGGTACGCGTTCCGGTTTCCCGACCGGGATCGGCTCGACACGCCGCTGCTGCGGGTCCCCGGCCTCGAGCCGGTGTCGTTCGCCGAGGCGCTGGGCGCGGTGGCCGAGCGAGCCCGAGGGGGCCGGGTGGGGATCCTGGCCGGCGGGCGGCTCACCGACGAGGACGCCTTCGCGCTGTCGAAGCTGGCCCGGGTGGGGTTCGGCACGAACGACCTCGACCATCGGCCGTCGGGCGGATGGGACGTGCCCCCCGAGGTCGAGCGGGCCGCCGCGGCGGGGATGCCCGTCACGTATCGGGACGTCGAGCGGGCCGGGGCCATCCTCGTGGTGGGCCTCGACGCCCGTGAGGAGCTGCCCATCCTCCACCTGCGGATCCGCAAGGCCGCTCGGCGAGGGGCGCGTGTGGTGGTGGTGCATCCGCGACGCACCGCGCTGGCCGACGTGGCCGAGCACATCCTCTGCCCGCCGGGCGGCGAGGCCGACGTGCTGGAAGAGCTCCTCGGGGCCCACGGCCGGGATACGCCGCTGGGTCGGGCCGCCGACGCCCTCGACGCCTCCAAGGAGACCGCCCTGGTGCTGGCCGGCCCCAGGCTGGCCGCCAGCGTCGGGGCCGTGTCGATGGCGGTGACGGTGGCCTCCAGCGTGGGCGGCCGGTTCGCCTTCCTGTCCCGGCGGGCAGGCGACCGCGGCGCGCTCCGCGCCGGCATCCATCCGACGCTCCTGCCCGGAGGCCGCCGTGTCGACGGGAACGAGCGCGCCGACGTCGAGGCGGTGTGGGGGAACGGGCTGCCCGCCGAGCCGGGCCGGGACACCGCGGCGATCCTCGAGGCGGCGGCCCGGCGCGAGCTCGACGTCCTCTACGTGGTCGGCGTGGATCCGCTCACCGACTTCCCCGATGCCGACCTGGCTCGCCGCGCCGTGGTGAACGTTCCCTTCCTGGTCCTCCAGGACATCGCCCTCGGCCAGTACCGCGACGTCGCCGACGCGGCACTCCCGGCCGCGGCGTTCCTGGAGAAGGAAGGGCACTTCACGGACTGGGAGGGACGCGGCCAACGGATCACGCCGGTCCGCCCGCCGCTCGGGCTGTCCCGCCCCGACTGGCAGATCTTCCAGGAGCTGTCCGAGGTCCTCGGCGTCGACATCGGGTTCGGCTCGATCGAGGCGCTTCACGAGGAGATGGGGCAGCTCTTGACGCTCAGGGACGTGGCACCCGCGGCCGGGTCGAGCCGGCGGGAAGAGGGGCCGGAGGGCCTGGTCCTGTTCAGCTATCCCTTGCTGGTCGACGAGGGCCGCCTCTCCATCGACGCCGACGAGCTGAAGGCGGCGCTGGCCGAGGAGGCGTTCGTGGAGGTGAACCCCGAGGACGCCGAACGGCTCGGGCTGGAGGACGCCGGGACGGCAACCGTCTCCACGGACGTGGGTGGGGTGGAGCTCCCCGTGCGTGTGTCCGACGGCATGGCGCCGGGGGCCGCCTTCGTGCCGTGGAACCAGCGAGGACTGCGCGCCAACACGCTCTTCCGTGGCTCGGCGCGGATCACGGCCACGATCGAGCCGGCCGGCACGCGCGAGGAGGTCGCGTCGTAGTGGACTGGCTGGACTGGGTGCTCCTGGCGGCTCGGGTGGTCCTGGTGTTCGGGGCCCTGATCGTGTCGGTGATGCTGGCGGTCTGGGCCGAGCGGAAGATCGTGGCCGACATGCAGACCCGGCTCGGTCCCCGACGGGCCGGGCCGTTCGGGATGCTGATCACGCTGGCGGACGGGATCAAGCTCTTCTTCAAGGAGGGCATCACCCCGACGCAGGTGGAGCGGCCGGTGTACATCCTGGCTCCGGTGCTCTCCCTGGTGCCGGCGTTCCTGGCGTTCGCCGTGGTCCCCTTCGGTGCCGGGGTGGAGCTGTTCGGTCGCCGGGTTCCGTTCCAGCTGGCCGACCTGAACATCGGCATCTTGTGGGTGCTGGCGATGGGTTCGCTGGCCGTGTACGGCGTGGTCCTGGCGGGCTGGTCGAGCGGCTCCGCGTACCCGCTTCTCGGCGGCATCCGGTCGAGCGCGCAGATGATCTCGTACGAGATCGGCATAGCCCTCGGCGTGGTAGCCGTCCTCATGTACTCGGGGACGATGCGGATGTCGGAGATCGTGGCGGCCCAGGACCGGATCTGGAACATCGTCCCCCAGTTCCCTGCGTTCCTGATCTTCGTCACGGCGGCGCTGGCCGAGACGAACCGGCCGCCCTTCGACCTCCCCGAGGCCGAGACCGAGCTCGTGGCCGGCTACTTCACCGAGTACTCGGGGATCCGGTTCGCCATGTTCTACCTGGCCGAGTACATCCACACGATCACGGTGGCCGCGGTGGCGGTGACGCTGTTCCTCGGCGGGTGGCGTGGACCCGTGTTCGATTTCCTGCCGTGGCTGTGGCCGCTGCTGTGGTTCGTCCTCAAGGTCGTCGCGCTGATCTTCGTGTTCGTGTGGGTGCGGGCAACGATCCCGCGGTTCCGGTACGACCGGCTGATGTCGTTCGGATGGAAGGTGCTGATCCCTTGGGGCCTGGTGTGGGTCCTGGCCACCGGGGCCATCGTGGTGCTGCCCGAGGAGATCGGCCGTGACGCGCTGGTCCGATGGGTGGCCATCGGCGCGGGAGTGACCCTCCTGCTGTCGCTGATCGCCCCGCTGCTCACCCGGGGGAGAGCGGGGACCCGGCCATGATCGTCGGTCTGTTCAAGGGGCTCTGGGTCACGTTCCGGAACATGTTCCGCCGTCCCGTGACGTACTCCTACCCGAAGGAGATCAAGCCGCTGCCGCCACGGTCGCACACCGGCCGGCATCTGCTGAACCGGCACGAGAACGGGCTCGAGAAGTGCATCGGCTGCGAACTGTGCGCGTGGGCGTGCCCGGCCGACGCGATCTACGTGGAGGGCGAGGACAACGACCCGGACGCGCCGGCGTCGGCGGGGGAGCGGTACGCCCGGGTGTACCAGATCAACTACCTCCGCTGCATCATGTGCGGCCTGTGCGTCGAGGCCTGCCCGACCCGGGCGCTCACGCTGACCTCGAGCTTCGAGCTCTCGTGGGAGACGCGTGAGGACGCGATCCTGGAGAAGGAGCAGCTGCTGGAGTGGCCGCTCCCGCTGGGGACGGCGCCGGGGACGGAACAGGGCTGATGGACCTGATCGTGTTCTGGATCATGGCGCCGGTCAGCGTGGGCGCGGCCGTGCTGATGCTGCTCCAGCGCAACGCCGTGTACGCGGCCCTGTTCCTGGTCCTCAACCAGTTCACGCTGGCGGTGTTCTTCGTCCTGCTCGACGCGCACTTCCTGGCCGCCGTGCAGGTCATCGTGTACGCGGGCGCCATCATGGTGCTGTTCCTGTTCGTGATCATGTTCCTCGGGGTCGACCGCCGGGAGGCCCTTGTCGAACCGATCCGGGGCCAGCGCGGCCTGGCGATCGGGCTCGGGCTCCTCCTGGCCGCCGGCGTGGTCCTGGCCATCGGGCTCGGCATCGGCCTGGCTCGCGCCCCCGGACCCGCGCCGGGCGGGGACAACATCGAGGCGGTCGCCCGGGTCTTGTTCACCGACTACGTCTTCCCGTTCGAGCTCACCTCGATCCTGCTGATCATCGCGGCGGTGGCCGCCATGGTGCTGGCCCGGCGGAAGGCTCGAGGCCTGCCGGACCTCGCCGACGAAGCTCCCGCCGGGCGGGAGCCGGAGCGGGTCCCGTGAGGACCCCGATCGCGTTCTTCCTCGTGGTGTCGGCGCTGCTGTTCACGATCGGCACGGTCGGTGTGCTGGTCCGCCGAAACGCGCTGGTGATCTTCATGTCGATCGAGCTCCAGCTGAACGCGGTCAACCTGACGCTGATCGCCTTCTCCCGCCAACTCGGCGAGGTCAACGGCCAAGTGCTCGCGTTCTTCTCGATGGTGGTTGCGGCCGCTGAAGTTGTGGTTGGACTCGCGATCATCGTGGCCATCTTCAGACGCCGGGTATCCGCCAACGTGGACGACATCAACCTGCTCCGATGGTGACATCGGAGATCTCGGCTCCGCGCGCGGCGCCTGTTGACGGCCGGGTCCCCTCCGCCCCTCGCAGACACGCTCGGGGCGGCTCCCCCCCGGCCTACGCGGCGCCGCGCAGCGCATCGGAGATGGCAGCGTGACCGATCTCATCTGGCTGGTGCCGGCGTTGCCCCTCGCCGGAGCAGTGGCCCTGCTGTTGGCCGGTAAACCTCTGCGGCGCATCGCCGGCGGACTCGCGTCGCTGCTCGTCGGGGCGTCGTTCGTGGTGTCGGTGCTGGTGCTGATCGACCTCCTCGGCGTCGGCGCGGAGGAGCGGACGGTTGCGGTCAAGATCTTCGATTGGATCTCGGTGGGGTCGTTCGAGGCGCCCGTCGAACTGCGGGTCGATCCGCTGTCGATGGTCATGGCGCTCACCGTGACCGGGGTCGGGTTCCTGATCCACGTGTATTCGATCGACTACATGCACGGCGATCCCAGGTACTCCCGGTACTTCGCGTACCTGAACCTGTTCGTGGCCGCGATGCTCACGCTGGTCCTGGCCAACAACCTGGTCCTGCTGTACGTCGGGTGGGAAGGCGTGGGCCTGTGCTCCTACCTGCTGATCGCGTTCTGGTTCGAGCGGCGGGCCGCCGCCGATGCCGGGAAGAAGGCCTTCATCGTCACCCGGATCGGCGACACCGCCATGCTGATCGGGATCTTCCTGGCGTTCTCGACCACGGGGTCGGTCCGGTTCGACGAGGTGTTCGGCGCGGCCGGGGGACTCGCCTCCGGCACGGCAACGGCGATCGCGCTGCTCCTGTTCGCCGGCGCGGTGGGGAAGTCGGCCCAGCTCCCGCTCCACGTGTGGCTGCCGGACGCCATGGAGGGGCCCACGCCGGTGTCGGCGCTGATCCACGCGGCCACGATGGTCACGGCGGGCGTGTACCTGGTCGTGCGGGCCCACGCCATCTTCGAAGCGTCGGAGGTCGCCCTCGGCGTGGTGGCCGTCGTGGGCATCGTCACGGCCGTCTACGCGGGCCTGTCGGCGATCGGGCAGGACGACCTGAAACGCGTCCTGGCGTACAGCACGATCAGCCAGCTGGGTTACATGTTCCTGGCCGCTGGGGTCGGGGCGTACGCCGTGGCCATCTTCCACCTCGTGGCCCACGCGTTCTTCAAGGCCCTGCTGTTCCTCTCGGCCGGCAGCGTGATGCACGCCACAGACGGGGTCATCGACGTCACCC
Organism: uncultured Actinomycetes bacterium; assembly: GCA_937890785.1. Classification (GTDB taxonomy): domain Bacteria; phylum Actinomycetota; class UBA4738; order UBA4738; family CALAEC01; genus CALAEC01. The sequence continues at coordinate 8,925 of CALAEC010000290.1, read as the reverse complement.
GGCTGGGCGGGCTCCGCCGGCGGATGCCGGTTACCGCGGCGTCGTTCGCGGTGGGCGGTCTGGCACTGGCGGGGATCCCCCTCCTGGTCGGGTTCTTCAGCAAGGACCAGATCCTGGCGGCCGCGTACGAGGCGGGACGAACGGGTCTGTGGATCACGGGGCTCGTGGCCGCCTTCATCACGGCGATCTACATCACCCGGGCGTACCTGCTGACGTTCGAGGGCGAACCGCGGAGCGAGCTCCACCCCCACGAGTCACCGGCGCTGATGAGCGTGCCGATGGCGGTCCTCGGCGTCGGCGCGGTCCTGGGCGGGCTCCTGGGGGCCTCTGCGCAGACCGGACGGGTCCAGCGGTTCCTCGGCCCGGTGGTCGGGGAGCCCGAAGCGCACGCCGCCGCGGGCGCGCTGTCCGAGGTCGGTCTGTCCGTGATCGCCTCCGCGGTGGCGGTCGGGGGGATCGCCCTGGCCTGGGCGCTGTACGGCTCCGGCCGGGTCGACTGGCAGGCGCTTCGGGCCCGGTTCGGCGGGGCCCGGCGGGCCCTGAGCCGGGGGTTCTACGTCGACGACGCCTACGGGGCCCTGCTGGTGACCCCCGGGAAGGCGGCGGCGTCGTTCTCCGCGTCGGTCCTCGACACGCGGGTCGTGGACGGCGCTGTGAACGGGATCGGGCGGGCCTTCGTCCGGCTGGCGGGGGTGGGCCGACGGCTCCAGACCGGGCTGGTCCGTACGTACGCGCTGGCCTTCCTCCTCGGCGCCGCCGCGCTGGTTCTCGTGCTGGTGGTCCGAACGTGAGCAGCTTCCCGTGGCTCACCGTGACGGTGTTCCTGCCGCTGGCCGGGGCCGTGGTGCTCCTGGCCCTGACGCCCCTCCCGAGGCGACGTCCCGAGGCCGGCGGCTACGGTGCCGACGATCCCTGGCGCTGGGTGGCATTCCTCGTCTCCTCGGCCACGTTCGTCGTGTCATTGGGGATCCTCACCGAGTTCCGGGCCGAGCCGGGGTTCCAGCTCGTCGAGGAGGCCGGCTGGGTGGGGCCGCTCAACATCCGGTACGTGCTCGGCCTCGACGGCATCAGCCTGTTCATGGTCCTCCTGACGACGTTCCTGATGCCGCTGGCGATCCTGGCGTCCTGGCGGGTTGAGCGGCAGGTCCCGTACTTCATGGCCTCACTCCTGGCGCTGGAGACCGCCATGCTCGGCGCGTTCGTGGCCCTCGACCTGCTCCTGTTCTTCGTGTTCTTCGAGGGCCTGCTCTTCCCGATGTACCTGGTGATCGGGATCTGGGGGAGCGGCCGCCGGGTCTACGCGGCCGTGAAGTTCTTCCTGTTCACGATGGCTGGCTCGGCCCTGCTCCTGGTGGCGATCCTGTTCCTGGCCTTCCGGTCGGAGACGGCGCTCGGCGGGATGACCTTCGACCTCCGCCAGCTGGTCGGAATGGACCTTCCGGCGACGACGGCTCGGTGGTTGTTCCTGGCATTCTTCGTGGCGTTCGCCGTGAAGGTGCCGCTGTTTCCGCTTCACACCTGGCTGCCCGACGCCCACACCGAGGCCCCCACGGCCGGCTCGGTGATCCTGGCCGGCGTCCTGCTGAAGCTCGGGGCGTACGGGCTGATCCGCTTCAACCTCACGCTGTTCCCGGACGCGTCCGAGGACTTCCGGGGCCTGGTGACCACGCTGGCGGTGATCGGGATCGTCTACGGGGCCGTGGTGGCCCTGATCCAGACCGACATCAAGCGGCTGGTGGCGTACTCGAGCGTGTCGCACCTTGGGTTCGTGGTGCTGGGGATCTTCGCCGGCACGCTGCAGGGCATGTCCGGCGGGGTCATCCAGATGGTGAACCACGGGCTGTCGACCGGGGCCCTGTTCCTGATCGTTGGGATGCTGTACGACCGCACGCACACACGCGATCTTGCCCGTCTCGGCGGGCTGGCCCGCCGCACACCGGTGCTGGCCGGCGTCTTCTTGGTGGTGGCGCTGTCCTCGCTCGGCCTGCCCGGCCTGAACGGCTTCGTCGGCGAGCTCCTGATCCTGCTGGGGACGTTCGACGCGAGCCGGCTGCCGGCCGTGATCGCGGCCACCGGGGTGGTCCTGTCGGCGATCTACCTCCTGTGGGCCTACCAGCGTTCCATGCACGGCGACCTGCCCGCGGAGCTCGAGTCCACGCCAGACCTGTCGGGCCGGGAGTATGCGTACATGGTTCCGATCCTCGTGGCAATCGTGGCCATCGGGGTGTTCCCGAAGCCGCTCCTCGATCGGATCGAGCCGGCCGCCGACCGGCACGTCCGGCTGATCGCCGTGGAGCCCTCGTCCGCCGACGTGGTCCGGGCCGCCGGGGGGGACTGACGTGCCGATCGAGACCCCCGACCTCGTCCTGGCGCCGATCCTCCCCGAGCTGATCCTGTCGGGGGTGGCCATGCTGATCCTGCTGGTCGACGCCGCTCGGCCCTCGCGCGGAGGCCGGGCCATGGCCCTGCTCGCCGCCGCAGGCATCCTCGCGGCCGCGGCCGTGGTCATTCGTCAGTGGCAGGTCCCGGCCGCGGACGAGCTCACGGCGCTCGGCGGAATGGTGGCCGTGGATCGGTTCGCGCTGTTCTTCCGGCTGGTCATCCTGGCGTGTGCGCTCCTGAGCGTGCTGCTCGGCGCCCACTACCTCGAACGAACCGGCGAGGGCCGCGGCGAGTACCACGCGCTCCTCCTGTTCGCCGCGGCCGGGATGACGCTCCTGGCCGCCGCGGCGGACCTGATCGTGGTCTTCCTGGCGCTCGAGGTCCTGTCGCTGTCGCTCTATGTTCTGGCGGGCTTCTCGTGGCGCCGGTTGGCCTCGCAGGAGGCCAGCCTGAAGTACTTCCTCCTGGGGGCGTTCTCCTCGGCGTTCTTCCTGTACGGCATCGCCCTGGCCTACGGCGCGGCCGGCACCACCAGCCTCGCCGGGATCGCCGATGCGCTGTCCGGGCCGGGGACCTCGATGGCGCTGGCTTTGGCCGCCGGCGGCCTGCTCCTGGTGGGGTTCTCGTTCAAGGTCGCCGCGGTGCCGTTCCACATGTGGACCCCCGACGTGTACCAGGGCGCTCCCAGCCCGGTGACCGGCTTCATGGCGGCCGGGACAAAGGTGGCCGGGTTCGCGGCCCTCATCCGCGTGACCACGGTGGCCCTCGGTCCGGTCTCGTGGGAGCTCCTGCCGGCCGTGGTGGGCGTTTCGGCCCTCACGATGGTGGTCGGCTCGATCCTGGCGATCGCCCAGGACGACGTGAAGCGGGTGCTCGCGTACTCGTCGATCGCCCACGCCGGCTTCGTCCTGGTCGGCGTGGCCGCGGCGAACCAGGAAGGTGTCTCGGGCTCGATGTTCTACCTGGTCGCCTACGCCGCCATGATCCTCGGTGCCTTCGCCGTGGTCATCGCGGTCTCAAGAACCGGCGAGGGGCGCACCTCCCTCCGCTCGTACCGGGGGCTGGCCCGACGGAACCCGGTCCTGGGCGCGCTGCTGGCACTGTTCCTGCTGTCGCTGGCGGGGATCCCCCCAACGGCTGGGTTCATCGCCAAGGTGCTGGTGTTCGAGGCCGCCGTCCGCGCGGGGCTCTCCGGCCTGGTGGTGGTGGCCGTCCTGGCCAGCGTGGTGGCGGCGTTCTTCTACATCCGGCTGATCGTGCTGGCCTACATGGAGGATCCCGAGGAGACCGAGCGGGTCCCGGCCGAGCCCGCGCCGGGGCTGGCCCTGGGGGTAACCGCGGCGGTCACGCTGCTGCTGGGGATCCTCCCCGGCCTGCTGCTCGACCCTCTCGAGCGAGCGGGGGTGCTCCGGTGGTGAGCGGCGGTAGCATCCGGAACGTGGCCACCACGTGGCGCGACGTGCGGGCGCCGGACGACCGGCTCGAGGAAGACCTCAGGACCCGGCTCGACGAGGTCGAGGCCGCCCTGGCGGCCGCCGTGACCTCCGACCTGCCCCTGGTGTCCGAGGCGGCCGGCTCCCTCCTGGCCGCAGGCGGGAAGCGGTTCCGACCGATGCTGGTGCTCCTCGGGGGGCGGTTCGGGGATCCGGACGACCCCCGGCTCGTCCCGGCGGCCGTGGCCATCGAGCTGACCCACCTGGCCACGCTGTACCACGACGACGTGATCGACGAGGCCCAGAGCCGCCGGGGGATCGCCTCGGCGAACGCCCGCTGGGACAACACCGTGGCCATCCTCACCGGGGACTTCCTGTTCGCCCGGGCCTCGGAGATCTCCTCCGACCTCGGCACCGACGTGACCCGCCTCCTGGCCCACACCATCGCGGAGGTCTGCGAGGGCCAGATCCGAGAGGTCCAGATCATGGGCCGGGTCGAGACCGAGGAGGCCGGGTACCTCGACGTGATCCGGCGCAAGACCGCGTCGCTGATCGGGACGTCGTGCCGGCTGGGCGGCCTGGTCTCGGGGGCCAGTCCAGAGGACGTGGACCGGCTGGAGCGATTCGGGAAGGCCCTCGGCGTCGCCTTCCAACTCTCGGACGACATCATGGATCTGACCGCCGACCGGTCCGTGCTGGGCAAAGAGCCCGGGGCCGACCTGCGGGAAGGCGTCTACACGCTCCCCGTGATCCACGCCCTGGCCGGCGCGTCTCGTCGTGACGAGCTCCGGGCGATCCTGGCCACGGGCCCCCCCACCGGCGAGCGGCTGGAGGCGGCCGTGGAGATCGTGCGCTCCGACGGCTCGCTCGATCGGAGCCGCGCCGCGGTGGCGGAGGCCGTCCGGACAGCCCTGAACGAGGCCGCCGGTTTGCCCACCGGGCCGGCCGCCGACGCCCTGGTCCACCTCTCGGGCTTCATCGCCGCCCGCTGCGGCGCCGAGCTGTGAGCCCGCTTCGCGGGGCGCTGAGGCCCCCTGGTAGAATCCGCTTGAGAAATCGTTCACAAAGTCCGTGGAGGAGTACTTCCGCTCGTACGGGACGATCCTGGCCCTCGCCGTGGCCGGCGCGGGGCTCGTCGCCGTCGCCATCCTCCTGGCCCGCCTGGTGGCCCCCCGACGGCTCCTCCCCGAGAAGCTCACCACCTACGAGTGCGGGATCGACCCGGTCGGCGAGGGCTGGTCGCAGAGCCAGATCCGGTACTACATCTACGCCTTCCTGTTCGTCATCTTCGACGTGGAGAGCGTGTTCCTGTTCCCCTGGGCGGTCGTGTTCGAGAGGCTTGGGATGTACGCGGTGGTCTCGATGACGATCTTCATCCTGATCCTGGGCTCCGGCCTGGTGTACGCGTGGCGGAAGGGGGTGCTCCGGTGGGCCTGATCGAGCGAACCCCGCTGGCCAGCATCCAACCGGTCAAGTTCCTTCTGAACTGGGGACGGAAGTACTCGCTGTGGGTGATGAACTTCGGGCTGGCCTGCTGCGCGATCGAGCTGATCGCCACCTCGACCTCGAAGCACGACTTCATCCGCCTGGGCGTGATCCCCGTCGCTCACGGCCCCCGCCAGGCCGACCTGCTGGTGGTGGCCGGCACGGTCACCGACAAGATGGCCCCCGCCCTGAAGCGGGTCTACGACCAGATCCCCGATCCGAAGTACACCATCTCGTTCGGGTCGTGCTCGAACTGCGGCGGCCCGTATTGGGACTCCTACTCCGTGACGAAGGGGGTCGACCAGATCATCCCGGTGGACGTCTACGTCCCCGGATGCCCTCCGCGGCCGGAGGCCCTGCTGCACGGCATCATCAAGCTGCAGGAGAAGATCGCCCACGAAGACATCCGGGAGAAGTGGAGTGGAAAGCTCACCGGGGCCCCTGCCCGCAGCTGAGCTCACCGAGCGGCTCCGGGCCCGGTTCGGCCAGGATCTGCTGGAGTCCTCGGACGCCCTCGACCAGGCCGTGGTCCGGATCGCTCCGGACCGCTACCTCGACCTGATCCGCACCCTTCGTGACGACGGCGACTTCGCCTGCGACTTCCTCGACTTCGTCAGCGCGGTCGACCGGGGAGACGACGGGTTCGACGTGGTGGTCCAGCTCTGGTCGACCACCCGCCGGCACCAGGTTCGGGTGATGGTCGCTGCCGGGAAGGACGAGCCCCGGCTGCCGTCGATCGCCGACCTGTATCCCGGAGCGAACTGGCACGAACGTGAGACCTGGGAGCTCTTCGGGATCGACTTCGAGGGCCACCCGCAGCTGGTGAAGCTGCTGCTCCCCGAGCAGTTCGAGGGGTTCCCGCTCCGGAAGGACTTCGCGCTCACCACCAGGCTGGCGAAGCCGTGGCCAGGCGAGGAGACCACCGGGGAGGGCCCGGAGTGAGCTTCGTCGACCAGCTGTTCTCGAACGTCTGGATCGTGCTGCTCCTGAAGGTGGTCCTGGTGATGGGCTTCTTCCTGGTGGCCCCGCTCGGGGTGGGGTACGCGGAGCACAAGATCCTGGCCCACATGCAGCACCGGCTCGGCCCCATGGAGGCCGGCCGGTTCCACGGCTGGGCCCAGCTGATCGCCGACGGGGTCAAGTTCATCCAGAAGGAGGACGTGATCCCGCGGGCGGCCGACCGGTGGGTGTTCTCGCTCGCTCCGGCCGTCGTGCTGGTCCCGACGATCCTGGTGATCGTGGTGATCCCGTTCGGCCCGGACATCTGGGCGCTCAACCTCGACGTCGGCATCTTCTTCGTCATGGCGATCTCGGCGGTCTCGGTGATCGGCGTGCTGATGGCGGGGTGGGCCTCGGCGAACAAGTTCTCGCTGATCGGGGCGGTTCGGGCCGCCGCGCAGCTGATCGCCTACGAGCTCCCGCTGATCCTGGCGGCCGTCTCGGTGGCCATGATCGCCGGGACGCTGTCGTTGGTGGGTATCGTCGAGGCGCAGCGCGATTACTGGTTCGTGCTGGTGCAGCTGCCGGGTCTGCTGATCTTCGTGGTGGCGTCGCTGGCCGAGCTGGTGCGGACGCCGTTCGACATGCCGATCGCCGACTCCGAGATCGTCTTCGGGGCCTACACCGAGTACACCGGAATCAAGTTCGCCTTCTTCCTCCTCTCCGAGTACGGAGGCATCGTGGTCCTGTCGGCGATCGCCTCGGTCTTGTACCTGGGCGGGTACCTGGCTCCGCCCGGCCTCGACTTCATCCCCGGCCCGCTGTGGATGGCCGCGAAGATCGGCGCGCTCTCCTTCGTGATCATCTGGCTGCGGGCCACGTACCCCCGCCTGCGGGAGGACCAGCTGCAGCGGTTCTCCTGGATCGGGCTGATCCCGCTGGCACTGGTGAACATCCTGGTCACGGCGGTGGTCGTGGTGGTGGTCTGATGGCCACCGAGACCCGAGAGTCGGTGCAGAACGGCGACCGTCGCGGTGGAGGAGGCCTGCCGGGGGTCGGCCTGATCAAGGGCCTGCTGGTGACGCTCCGTCACCTGCTCTCGCGGTCGATCACCCAGCAGTACCCGCACGAGAAACCCGACCTGCCGCCCCGGACCCGCGGCGTCATCGCGCTGAAGCCCGAGAACTGCACGGTGTGCTGGAAGTGCTCCCGCGAGTGTCCCGACTGGTGCATCTACATCGAATCGCACAAGGAGACACATCAGCCCGCCTCGGGGGGGCGGGCCCGCTCGGCAAAGGTCCTTGACCGGTTCGCCATCGACTACGCCCTGTGCATGTACTGCGGGATCTGCGTCGAGGTGTGCCCGTTCGACGCGCTCTTCTGGAGTCCCGAGTTCGAGTACGCCACCTACGGGATGCAGGAGCTGACGCACGAGAAGGAGCAGCTCTCCGACTGGACGTACACCGTCCTGCCGCCGCCGGAGCTCGAGGAGGGAGCGATACCCGCCCCCGACGAGACCGAGACCGACGTCCAGCCCCCCACCTCCGCGGAACCCGTGGCGAGCCCCGGTGCCGCCCAGGCCACAACTGGTGAGGCGTCGGCGACCCCTTCGGCAACGAGAGGTGTTGCCTCCGGGGCCGCCTCCGCCCCGCAGCAGGGAGTGGCCGAGGCGTCACCGGAGGGGACCCCTCCTGTCCCCGAAGGTGGCGCCGAGGGAACCACCACGGTCTCGGCGGAGGCGGCGACGAGCGCGGGGGCGCCGGCGGTGGCGGAGCACGTCGAGCCCGACCAGGAGACCCACGACCGGGTCCTGGAGGAGGAGCTGGCCAAGGGCACCGACCGGCGGGTGGCCGAGGGCCGGGCCAAGGCCGCGGCGATCCGGGCCGCTCGGCTGAAGGCCCAGGAGGGGGGCGGTTGACCCTCCAGGAGTGGTTCTTCACCGCCCTGGCCCTGGTCGGGACGGTCGGGGCGCTGCGCCTGGTGACCTCGAAGAACGTCGTCCATGCCGCCCTGTACCTGGTGGTGACGCTGGCGTCCGTCGGTGCCGTCTACCTCCTCATGGCGGCGGAGTTCGTGGCCTGGGTTCAGGTCCTGATCTACGTGGGCGCCATCGTGGTGCTGCTGCTGTTCGGGCTGATGCTCACTCGGGCCCCCATCGGTCGGGAGGCCCTGGACAACCAGCAGCGGGGGTTCGCCGCGATCGTCGGGCTGGCGGTCCTGGCCGGGCTGGCGATCCTGGTGTGGGATACGTTCCGGGACGCCGAGATCGTGCTGGGAACCTCGACAACGGCCGAGGTCGGCGAGAGCCTGTTCCGAACCTACATCCTCCCGTTCGAGGTCGTCTCCTTTCTCCTCCTGGCCGCGCTGATCGGCGCGATCGTCCTGGCCCGCCGGGAGGAGGGGTGATCCGTCTGGCGTTCCCGCTGCTGTTCGCGGCGGTGCTGTTCGCCATCGGCGTGTACGGGGTGCTGGCCCGGCGGAACGGCGTCCTCGTGTTGATGTCGATCGAACTGATGCTGAACGCGGTCAACGTGAACCTGGTGGCGTTCAATCAGTTCCTGACCGACGGGACGTTCGCTGGCCAGATCTTCACGCTGTTCGTGATCACGGTGGCCGCCGCCGAAGTCGGGATCGGCCTCGCCATCGTGATCCTGATCTACCGGAACCGCGAGACCATCAACGTGGA
>CALAEC010000289.1 GCA_937890785.1 uncultured Actinomycetes bacterium | reverse complement strand
CAGCTCGGCCTTTTCGCCGCGGCCGGCTAACGGTCAATGCGTAGAACTGCGTAGGTCGCTTCGTTCCATCTGCCGATTCCCGCTTGGTCACCGGACCCTATCGTCACCGCGAGACCTTCTCCGAAGGGGGGTGACATCATGCTCGGTCTCTACACGAAGATTCAGAGCGGTTGGGTGCACATGACCCGGCGCTTGCGGGACGAGACGGGAGCCGTAGCCACGGAGTACGCGCTCCTGCTGGTGCTGGTCGCTCTGGCCATCATCGCGGGAGCCACCGCGCTCGGCATCGCCATCAACGCCAAGATGGACGCGAGTGCGACCAAGCTAGACAGCATCCCCAACCCGGCCTAGGTCGGCGGCGTGAGCGGCCGATCGCCGGCCGCTCGCTCCTCCCGATCGCGTGATCCCGGGAGGAGCGAAGGGCCGGCGAGTGCATGGCTGAACGACGACTAACGAGAGGCGAAATGACGACCAAGTCGAGGCTCGGGGACGAGAGAGGAGCGGCAGCGGTGGAGTTCGCGATCATCTTGAGCGTCCTGGTCGTGATCCTCATGGCGATCCTGGAGTTCGGACGGGAGTACAGCAGGTACCAGGTCTTCCAGGGAGCGGCGCGGGAGGGCGGCCGCCTGGCGGCTGTCCGGGCCACTACGGATCAGGTGATCGACCGCGTCAACTTCGCGGCTGAGCCGTACGAGCTGTCGAGCACCCCTGCCGTCTCCCCCCCGCAGTGCACCCTCGACACGAAAGGGCAGCCGGTGACGGTCAGCTGGGACCAGGAGTTCCACCTCGACATCGCGTTCTGGGGCGACATGACGTTCAGCCGGCAGATCTCGGCGGTGTTCCGGTGCGAGTGAACATTCCTAGCTTTCGGGAGGAGCACGGGGCGGCCGCCACTCTCGTCGCGATTCTGCTCGTCGTCCTCTTGGGGATGGCCGCGCTCGTCATCGACGAGGGGTGGCTCCTGGGGAGCCGTCGCCGCATCGTCCAGGGGACGGACGCGTCCGCGCTTGCCGCCGCCATGTCGTGCGGGCTCCAGGAGGGTCAGGCGAGCGCGGACGGCGTGGCCATCTCGTATGCCCAGGCCAACGAAGCCAACGCTCAGATCGCCGACGGATATCCCTTCTACGACCCGAGCTGCGACGCTCCCGGAGGAAGGGTGACGGTCGAGTTCGCGTCCGAGGAGGACCAGTTCTTCTCGCCGGCGGTCGGCAGGCCGGCCACGGCCCCCGTCGGATGGCGGGCCACGGCGGTGTGGGGAGCCGCCTCTGGGGCCAGCGGGATCATGCCGTTCATGCTCAGCGCTGGACGGCTGACAGACTGTGAGATCCCTCCTCCCGATCCCGATTACGACCCCGGCACGTGCCACTTCGCCTTCGACAACGGAGAGATCGGCAGCGCGCAGTGGGGCCAGATGAACTTCAACGAGTGGAATGTCGCCGGGGACGCCGGGTGCTCCAGCGCCGGGACGAGCACGTCGATCGACTGGATCCGGAACGGCTCGCCGTTCCTGAGTATGAACTGGCCGGCCCCGACGTATGTGTGTCGGGACACCGGGAACGCCGTCCCCGTTTGGGAGGAGTTGGGGAGCGAGGAGATGGTGGGACAGGTCCGGCAGTTCCCGGTCAACGACCCCGGGGACATCGTCGGCGATGGCATCCATGGACAGGTGGACCAGAGCGGTGCGCTCTGCCCGCCGCCGTGCAGCCCGCACAAGTACGACATCATCGGGTTCGCCGAGCTGCGGATCATCTCGGTGCTCCGAGGCAACAAGGGTGGAGCCGAGGCGTGCCCGGGGTTGCCCTCCGACCCGAACTCCTGGTGCCTCACCGCCGAATGGGTCGGCTACTCGAGCACCATTGGCGGAGAGCCATGTCCTGACTGCCCGAGCTTCGGCGTGGTGGCCGTTCGGCTAGACGCGTGATGGATCGACTTGTGATGGAAACGGGAAGGAGCGAACGATGAAGACGCGAGGGATCGTCCTCGTGGTCGCCCTGCTGCTCGCCGGGCTGGCCGCCGGGGCTGTGTTCATGTATGTGCGCGGGATCCAGGAGGAGACCCGTGCCGCCGAGGAACTGGTCTCGGTCATCGTGGCGAAGGAGGACATCCCGCCTGGGACGGAGCTGGACCCCCTCCTGTCGGGGGGCGTGTTCGCCCGGTTGGAGGTCCCGCGGACGACGCTCATCCGGGGCGTGGTCACGACCCTGGACCAGCTCCAGGGCAACGAGAGCAGCTCGCCTATCCTCGCCGGGGAGCAGATCTCCACGGCCCGGCTCCGGGGTCAGGCGGAGTTCGGCGGCGGGGTCCTGGGGATCCCGGAGGGCTACAAGGCCGTGACCCTGCCGCTCGAGGCGCCACGAGCGCTGGGAGGAGTCCTTCGGACGGGCGACCATGTCTCGATCTACGCCACGTTCCTGGAGGCTGGGAAGGCCAACGCCAAGATAAGGGTGGACGAGGCCGGCACCGTGACCACGGCCACCGGGAAGGTGACCGCCGTGCCCGGACTCACCATCACGGTCGTCTCGGACGTCCAGGTGCTCCGGGCGGCCGTACCCGGGAGCGGCGAACTCGGAACATCATCGGAAGATCGGAAGACCCTCATGGTGACGATGGCGCTCACGCCGCGGGACGCCCAGCGGGTGATCTTCGCCATGGAGCG
>CALAEC010000288.1 GCA_937890785.1 uncultured Actinomycetes bacterium | reverse complement strand
CGTGCACGCTTTGGCGGGTCAGCCCCATCCGCCGGGCGATCTGCGGGACGGTCAGAGGTCGGTCCGCCAGGAACACCGCGCCGAGCACTTGCCAGCGCGTCGCGGTCAGGCCTTCGGCGGCGGCGAGGGAATCCCCCGCAGAGAGCAGCAGGCCGTTGGTCTTGAAGGCCGACAGGATCACCTGGGTGGCCGCTTCCCCTCTTCCTGTACGCCTGACGGGAATCATGATGTCAGGACACTAACAACTTGTCAGTGGTCTGTCAAGTCCGAGGAGTGATCGGTGCTCGGCCGGGAGCCAATGCGGCGATGCGATGGGGAGGCTCCCGCTCTACGATCGGTTCCCGTGAGGCCCCTCACCCGGGCAGAGGTCGGCCGCAAGGCCGGAGTCGATCCCGGGTACATCGATCGCCTGGTCGAGGTGGGCATCCTCGCTCCGAGCGAGCCGAACGGGTTCTCCTCGGGTGACGTGCTGAAGGCCCGATGGGTCCGAGGCTGGGAGGAGGCGGGCGTCTCGCTCGATGGGATGGCGGCCGCCGTCCGGGACGGGAGACTGTCGTTCTCGTTCATGGACGTGCCCGCGTTCGAGCGGTTCACGGCGCTGTCCACCAAGAGCTTCCGCGAGGTGAGCACGGGCACGGGCGTGCCCATGGATCTCCTGAAGGTGGTCCGGGAAGCCTTCGGCTTCGCGGAGCCGCGACCGGAGGACCTCGTCCGGGAGGACGAGCTCTCGGTCGTCGCGGCCATCGAGCTCATGCTCGCCAGCGGGTTCCGCCATACCATCGTGGAGCGGTGGCTCCGGGTCTGCGCCGACAATCTCCGCCGCATCGCGGAGACCGAGACGGAGTGGTGGCGCACCGAGGTCGAGGAGCCCCTCCTCCAGAGCGGCATGGCCGAGGTCGACATGCTGGAGGCCCAGGCCGACCTGGGCTCCCACATCGCCCCGCTGACCGAGCAGGCGCTTCTCGCCATGTACCACGGGCAGCAGGACCACGTTTGGAGCGAGAGCATGGTCGAGCACATCGAGGGAGCCCTCGAGAAGGCCGGCCTGTCCAGGCGACTGCACAGCCCCCCGGCGATCAGCTTCCTCGATATCACCGGCTACACCCGTCTCACCGAAGAGCGCGGGGACGCGGCGGCGGTGGACCTGGCCACGCGGCTCTCCGATCTGGTGCGCCGGACCGCCAACGAGAACGGTGGCCGGCCTATCAAGTGGCTCGGCGACGGCGTGATGTTCTACTTCAAGGACCCGGGATCGGGGGTGGTGGCCGCCCTCGGGATGGTCGAGGGGGTCGAGACCTCCGCCCTCCCGCCGGCTCACGTCGGGATCCACGCCGGGCCGGTCGTCTTCGAGGGTGGCGACTACTTCGGTCGGACCGTCAACATCGCGGCCAGGATCGGCGAGTACGCTCGACCCGGCGAGGTCGTGGTGAGCCGGCAGGTCGTCGACGCCTCCGAGGGGATGCCCGTGTCATTCACGGAGATCGGGCCGGTCGAGCTGAAAGGGGTCTCCGAGCCCCTCCGCCTGTACGTAGCTCGGAAGGCCGGGACGACGGATCCATCGTAGGAAGGAGCGTGGGATGTCGGCC
>CALAEC010000287.1 GCA_937890785.1 uncultured Actinomycetes bacterium | reverse complement strand
CCCGGGCACGGTCGGCGTCGTCCACGGGGATCTCGAAGTGCACGACCTTGTCCATACCAACCCCCCTGCTGTCAGGAGAAACGGGATCCGCCAGCCATTTCGCTTTTCGATCCTACCAGGGGGGGAGAACCCCCAGCCTCCCGCTGTCCGGTACCGTCAGAGAGGAATGGAATTCCAGCAGGTCGTGCGGCGCCGACGGATGGTGCGGGAGTTCGCGCCCGATCCCATTCCTCGAGGGGTCCTAGAGCGCGTGCTGGAGACGGGCCTACACGCACCGTCGGCGGGCTTCGCCCAGGGGCTGGAGCTCATCGTGCTCGATCAGCCAGCGCAGATCGAGGAGTTCATGACGATCACCGATCCCTGGGCCAGGAAAGCCGACGGGCGCCGCGGTGACCCACCCGTCATCGTGATCCCCATCGGGAACGTGCACACGTACCTGGCGAGGTATTCCGAGCCGGACAAGCAGGGGCTCGGCATGAACGTTCCGGAGGGATGGCCCGTGCCGTACTGGGACCTCGACGCGGCCATGTCCGTGATGCTCATCCTCCTGGCCGCAGTGGAAGAGGGACTGGGCGGCTGGTACTTCGGGATCTTCCATGGCGAGGCGGAGCTGATGCGGCAGCTGGGCGTGCCCGAAGGGCTCCACCCGATCGGCGCCGTGGCTCTCGGGTACCCGACCGAGGGGGAGCAGCGACGAGGCTCAGGCCTGTGGCGGGAGCGGAAGCGGTTGGAGGAAGCGCTCCACGTGGGCCGGTGGTGATGTGAGGAGCCTCCTTCTTGAGCGGACGACGGATTCGCACACGCGACCCCACTTTGGCAACGTTCCCTGGGACCGTCCACCTCCGTTCGCCAGTGACATCGCCTCCGCGAAAGCACCAGCGGGTGTCACGGGCCGAGGTGCTATCTCGTCGTATCTGGCACGATGGAGCGCCGGGCCACCAGGGAGAGCCGCGTGAGCGAGCTATACGAAGAGCTCCGGCCGCTGATGTTCTCCATCGCCTACCGGATGCT
>CALAEC010000286.1 GCA_937890785.1 uncultured Actinomycetes bacterium | reverse complement strand
GGCATTGCTCCGCTGGTCCTCGTTCCTCTCCTCCTCCTGGTCGTTCCGCTGGCGCTGCTGCTCGACCGGCCCGACCGCTCCGTCGTCGCTTCGGCAGCTCCGAGCCTGCGGATCGTCAGCTACAACATCCACCAGGGGCTGAACCCGGACGGCCAGGTGGATCCAGAGGCCACGGCTCGGACGATCGAGGCCCTGGATCCCGACGTCGTCATGCTCCAAGAGGTTGGCCGAGGCTGGCCGATCCACATATTCATGGACACGGGGGAGTGGCTCTCTCGACGGCTCCGGATGCCGTTCATCTACCAGCGTGCCGCCGACCCCCAGCTCGGGAACGCCATCTTGACCAGGTTGCCCGTCGTCGAGCACGACGCCGGGTTTCTGCCATTCGGCGAGGGTCCGCAGCGCCGAAGCTATCTGCGGGCGAGGATCGATCTCGGACAGGGACGGAGCATCACGCTGATCGACGTTCACCTCCAACACCAGAAGGACAAGACGGCCACGCGAGAGGCACAGATCGAGGAGCTCCTCGAGGTGTGGGGCGGGGAGCAACGAACCGTGATCGCCGGCGACATGAACACCCAGCCGGACGAGCCGAACCTCGCTCTCTTCCTCGATGCCGGACTGCTGAGCGTCCAGGATGAAGCGGGGCTCGGGCACCTCCCCACGGCGACAGAGGAGGTCGTCGGGGGTGATCGCGTGGATTACGTGTTCGTCACGCGGGACGTCTCGTCTTCGGGCGTCGCCGTCCCGTACAGCTTCGCGTCGGACCACCTCCCGATCGCCGTGGCGGTAACGCTCGGCACCGTCTGACTCTCCGCGGCTAGCGATTCCTCACCGCGATCATGACGACGTCGGGAATGGCTCGCTCGAGCCGACGGTTGTGAGGGCGGAATCCCGCTGCGGTGGCGGGAGAGCATTTGGACGCGAGGAGACAGATGGCCTCAGCGATGCGTGGCGGGCGACGGGGCCCCTTCCGACGATGGCTGCGCCGGTTGGGGTTCGGCGTCGCCTTCCTGGTGGTCGGGGCGCTCGGGGTGTTCGGATGGGCCTGGGCTTCCCTGGACAGCTCCGCCATTGCCCGGGCCATGATCTGGATGGACGCGGACGTCGGCGACCAGCTCCGCTTCCCATCCCGGGTCATCGCGGCGGGCGACGCGGTGAGCCCCCTCCCGCGCGGTGACGAGGCCGACCTGGGCCCCTCGCCACTCGGCGGCCCCGGCGGATTCGACGCCTTCCTGCGGCAGACCGACACCCGGGCGTTCCTGGTCGTCCAGGACGACCGGGTGGTGTACGAGCGGCACCTCGGTGGGACCGACCGGGGCACGCTGCACACCACGTGGTCGGTGGCCAAGTCGGTCCTGTCCACCCTCGTGGGGATCGCCATCGACGAGGGGCTCATCGGGAGCGTGGACGATCCGGTGACCGAGTACGTCCCCGAGCTCCTGGAGCGGGATCGTCGGTTCGAGCGGATCACGCTGCGCCACCTCCTGACGATGTCCTCGGGGATGCGGTACTGGGAGACCGACCTGCCGTGGCCGTTCGCGGACGATACGTACACGTATTACGGGGCCGACCTTCGGGAGATCGCCCTCGAGAAGAGCGAGGTCGAGCAGCCGCCAGGGGAGGAGTTCCACTACAACAACTACAACCCCCTGCTCCTCGGGTTGGTGCTCGAACGGGTCAGCGGGATGCCCGTGGCCGAATACGCGTCGACCAGGCTGTGGCAGCCCCTGGGCGCCGAGCGCGACGCTACGTGGAGCCTGGATTCCGAGGACTCCGGCTTCGAGAAGATGGAGAGCGGCGTGAACGCCACCGCGGCCGACTACGCCCGGTTCGGCCTGGCGATGCTACACGGCGGGGAGTGGGGAGATACGCGCATCGTGTCCGAGGACTGGGTGGGCGAGGCCACCGCCCTGGACACCGCAAGCGACCCGGCCGATCGGTACCAGTACTTCTGGTGGGTCGAGGTCGAGCGCCCGGGACGGTTCTACGCGCTCGGCAACCTCGGCCAGTACATCTACGTCGCTCCCGATGCGGGTACCGTCATCGTCCGGACAGGCAACGACTGGGGCGTCGACAACGAAACGTGGCTCGGAGTCCTTCGAGACGTAAGCGACCGGTTCGTGATCGACGCCGACTGAGGGCTCGGCCACGTCCTCGCGTGGGAGCTCGCCTCTGAGACCGCGATCGTAGTCCGGTCACGCGTGCCTTCGATCCCGCTCAGGCGAACCTCCGGGCGCTGTGGTGTTCCTGGGCCAACCGCCGAAGCGCTGTCAGTACGGCTTCGTAGACGACCGTGCCCACGACCATCCACTCGACCATGCCTGCTCGAGAGCCGTTCGGCGGGCGAGAGGCAAGTTCCGAGGCCGCGACCCGGTCTGCCACCCGCGCGTAGGGGAGGAAGGTCTCGGCTCCTTCGACACCCCACATGCGTTCCAGCGCCAGGAGGGCCTCGGCCAGGGTCCATCGAGCTGGGGCGTCGGCGCTGACTCGCCACCCGAGGTCCTCGATGAACCGATCCACCTTCTCCTTGACTCGCGCCAGCTCCGGGGAAGGTTCGGACGGCTCCTCGGACGGCGCCAGGGCGTGGTGTGCCCGCCCCAGGACCTCGTGCAGCGAGAGCTCCTCCGCGTCGATGGCCTCCAGCACCTTGCGAACCTGGGCGATCCCCAGGCCTCCCACCTCCCGGAGCACCCGGATGAGGCGAAGCCGACGTACGTGGTCCTGCCCGTATTCGGCCTGGTTCGGCCCGGTCGGCGAGCCCGAGGGGAGGAGGCCCTCCCGGATGTAGTACTTGACGGTCGGAACGGGAACCTCGGTCTCTCGGCTCAGCTCGGACATCCTCACGGCGCGCGTTCTCCAAGGGTTGACATTTATCGGACTGGATAGTAGCACTATCTCTAGTGGACATCATCACTATCCAAAAGAGCGCATGGAATCGGTGATCGAGGAGCTTCCGCAAGCGGGGTCCGTCTAGGGTACACGTGGGAGGAATCGGGATGACTGGAGATCGAAGGACGGAGCAATCGGTTGCCATCGGTGCTCCCATCGAGAGGGTATGGGAGGCTCTCACCACCCCGGAGCTGATCAAGCGGTGGTTCTACGGTGTGGATACTGAGACCGACTGGAACAAAGGCAGCCCCATCGTCCACCGCGGCGAATACCAGGGCCGGCCGTACGAGGATCGAGGGGAGATCTTGGAGATCGAGGCGCCGAGGCTGCTGGTGCACAGCCATTGGAGCCCGGTCTCGGGGTTGCCAGACGCTCCCGAGAACTACGAGCGGGTCGCGTGGGAGCTTTCCGAGCGCGACGACGGAACGCTGCTCACGATTCGGGAGTCCAATCTGGCTTCCGAAGAGGCCAAGGCGACCTCGGAGCAGAGCTGGCGGCTGGTGCTCGAGAACCTCAAGAAGCTCTTGGAGCGCTAGGACCGAGAGGGGAGTTCGAACTCATCGGGCCGGGCTCTCAGCCGACCCGGGCCCGGAACAGGGCCACCGGCTGGGGGACGCCCTTGAGCTCGACCCGCCCGGTGGGTTCGAACCGCACCTTCGGGTGGTCGACCGCATCCACGACTGCCACGCTGACCAGCACCTCGCCCGGCCCCGCCGCGTCGGCGATCCGCGACGCCAGGTTGACCGTTCGCCCGAACAGGTCGAGGTCCCGCTCGACGACGGGCCCGGCGTGGACGCCGGCGTGGGGCGGCACCGGGCCGTCGCTCATGGCCCGGACCGCCGCGAGCGAGGCCAGGACGCCGCGCTCTGCGTCCGGGAACCACAGCATGGCCCCATCCCCGAGCAGCTTGACCAACCGTCCGTGGTGGTCCGTCGCTGCGGCCTCTGCCGCTCGCTGGAGCGTCGTGGCCAGCCGGACCGCCGCTTCGTCGCCGCGCTCCTCGGTCACACGCGTGAAGCCGGAGAGGTCGACGAACGCCACGGCCGGTGGCCCCACCCTCGAGGGAGGCGGGCCCAGGCCTCGCGAGGCGAAGAACTCCTCGAAGCCGTTGACGATCCCCTCGGTGCTGCGCTGCTCGTTGTACCGCTGGACGAGCCATTCCACCATCCGGGGCTGGAGGCGGACGAGCGTGCTGTATGCCACGCGGACCTCGTCGGGGAACTGCTCGAGCTCGCCCCGGTAGAGCCGCTCGCGAACGGGCCGCGTGACCTGCTCGTACATGAGCTCGTCCCACCCTCGGGTGGTCAGGCGGGTCCCCTCGGCGATCAGCCGGGCCGCCCTGATCAGGGCCTCGTCGCTCGGGGCGAGCCTCCAGCCGTCCAGGAACAGACGGAGCCGCTCCTCCTCGTCAACGGGGAGCCGGGACGAGGGGTCCGGAGCGGGAAGGCCCATGGCCGCGTAGACGGCCGGCAAGAGCGCGGCCCTTGGTCCGAGCGAGTCCATGAACTCCGCGAAGGTCCGGGTGGACCGCGGTCCTGGCTCCACGAGCTGGTAGTCGTCGACGCGGTCCAGGTCGAGATGGCCCTCGGCGACCGCCCATTCCACCTGCTCCGGGGTGAAGCCCCCCTCGAGGAGGGCCGCCACCAGCTTCACCCGGAACACGTCCCCGAAGCGGAACGGTCCCGGCTCCCGGGGGTTCAGGATCCCCAGGTGAACCATCCATCCGATGCGGTCCACGGACACGCCCGCCTCGGAGGCGAGCTCTTCGGCGGTAAAGGTCCTGGCCACCTGGCGCATTGTCCTCGATGGGGGCTCCTCATGAGTGCGCACTCGGTGGCCGGTCGGCGTTGACGCCGGACCGGCAGCCCGACTACACTAAACCGGATGGTTAGGTCTCGGAACCTCGATCGCACGTTCTCGGCGCTGGCCGATCCGACCCGCCGGGACATCCTGGACCGCCTGGCCGGGGGCCCCGCCTCCGTCTCCGAGCTGGCCCGCCCCTACGGCATCTCCCTGCCCGGCGTCATGAAGCACGTCCGGGTCCTGGAGGGGGCCCACCTGGTCACCACCAGGAAGCACGGACGGACCCGGGAGGTTCGTCTGGGAGCGAAGGGCATCGACGAGGCCTCGAGGTGGATCGAGCGCCATCGCCGGGAGTGGGAGGGCCGGCTGGACCGCCTCGAATCGGTGATCGAGCGGAGGAAGGGAGCGAGGACGTGACGTACGAGCTGCGGCTCCAGCGACTGCTGGACGCGCCGCCCGAGGTCGTGTTCGACACGTTCGTCGATCCGGACGCCGCCGAGGAGCTGTTCGCGCCCCCGGAGATGCCGGGGTTCCGGTTGGTGGAGTCGTCGATCGACCTTCAGGTGGGCGGGAGGTGGACCATCGTCCAAGAGGGCCCCGACGGGGAGCGGTACCGCCTGGACTACGTGTTCACCGAGGTCGACCGGCCGCGCCGCTTGGCCGCCTCGTTCTCGATGCGCGTCGAGGGGCGGACGGACAGGAGCGAGGTGGTCCTGACGTTCGAGGACCGGGACGGGAGGACCCTCCTCTCCCTGGTGCAGAGCGGGTTCGAAACCGAGGAGGAGCGCGACGCCTACCTCACCGGGGCACCGGGATTCCTCGACGCCTTGGAGCGGGCGGTCGCCTCGCGGCGATCGAGGGAACAGCCGGGTTCGGTCAGCCCCAAGCGAAGGGAGTGAGGGAGATGGCGGACGACACGACGGAAACCCAGATGCCCACCCCCGATCCGGCCCTGAAGCGCCTGGACCGCTTCGTCGGCACGTGGAAGATGGAAGGACGTTTGGTGGGCTCGGACGAGGACACCATCACGGGCGAGGCCACCTATCGATGGCTCCCGGGCGGGTTCTTCCTGGAGCAGAAGATCACCCTGAACTTCGTGGGCCTCCAGATCCAGAGCCAAGAGCTGGTCGGGTACGACCCCGAGACCGACACCTTCCCCTCGAACGTCTACTCGAACATGGCGCCGACGCCGCTCCTGTATCGGTGGGAGGTCGATGGGGACACCGTGAAGATCTCGGTCTCGTACCCGCCGCTCGACGCCACGTTCACCGGCAGGTTCGGTGAGGACGGTGACATCTTCTCCGGAGGCTGGCGTGCCAACCCGGGCGCGGACGAGACGGCCAACGTCGCGTACGACATCAGCGGCCGCCGGGTGGGCTGAGGGCGAGCTCGGCCGGCGGCCGTGACGCTGGCCGGCGGACCCGGCCGCAGGGGAAAAGCTCCCCTTCGGCGGTCAACCGGGGGGGCTCCACGGCCGATAGCCTGACCAGGGAGAGAGCCCGGACGGAGTGCCATGACCGCCAAGGTCCTGATCGTCGACGACAACCCGTCGATCCGCTACCTGCTCAAGGCCAGCCTGAGCTCCTTCGGGTTCCACACCGCGCTGGCCGAGAACGGCCAGGTCGCCCTGGAGCAGCTCGACCTGGAGAAGCCCGATCTGGTCTTCCTCGACCTGATGATGCCCGTGCTCGATGGCTGGGGTGTGCTGGACCGCCTGCAGGGCAGGACCGACCTGCCCCCGATCGTGGTGATCTCGGCCCTCGATTCGCAGGAGGACAAGGAACGGGCCATGGGGCTGGGGGTCACGGCCTACGTCAGCAAGCCGGCCGACCTCGGTGGGCTGGTCGACCTGGTTCGGTCGCTCACCGGTGAGACCGCCCCGGAGCCCGGCAACGAGGAACCCCGCCTCGGCACCCTCGACGACGACCCGGCCACCGTGGGGGCCGGGGACGGCGGATCGGTGCCTGCCAGGAAGCGCCGGGACGTGATCCGCCGGTCCTGGCGGCGTCGCCGAGAGCTCGGGAGTTAGCGCCCCGCCGCGCTCAGGCCTCGGCGACGAGGAACAGCTCCCACTCGCCTTCGAGTCCCTTGAGTGCCGCCGTTCCCCGAGGGATCAGGGAGATGTCGGAGCCGACCACGAGGTCGCGGACGGTCCGAGACACCAGGATCTGACCGGGGTCGGCCGTCCCCATGACGCGAGCGGCGATGTGCACGCCGATGCCGCCGACGTCGACGCCCCGCCGCTCCACCTCGCCGGTGTGGACCCCCGCCCGGATGTCGATGCCCATGGCCCGCACCTCCTCTCGGAGGTCTCGGGCGGCATGGATGGCCCGCCCCGGGGCGTCGAACATGGCCAGGACCCCGTCCCCAGTGGTCTTGATCAGTCTCCCGCCGTGCCGGCGGACCACCGCCCCTGCCGCGGCGTCGTGGCGATCGAGCAGGGTACGCCACCGTCCGTCGCCGAGCTCCTGGGCCCGCTCCGTCGAGCCCACGATGTCGGTGAAGAGCACGGTGGCCACGGCGCGGCCCGTGCCCAGGCGTGTGGGCGCCTCCTTGATGGGACGCTTGGCGAACACGTACAGCCCGACGACGGCCACGGGCAACCCCGTGATGACCGCGACCCACGCCGGCCAGAACCCGGCGATGGTCCTCTCCACCGGCTCCATCGACCAGATGAGGACCACGATGCCGTTCGCCAAGAGCCAGACCAGCGCCAGGAGCTGAAGGACCCGCTTCCGCCGGGTATGGGCGAGTCGATCGGGGGTCATCGGCGGCTCCACGAGGTCCCGCTGTGCCCAGGCCTCGATGAGCTCCCGAGCCAGTCCCCGCCGCTCGGGGCCGCGGCCCGGATCGTCCTGGGCCATGCGCAGGAGTGTATGCCCAACAGATCGACCAACGGCTGACTCGACCGGTCGCTACCCCCGGACCGAGCTCACCAGCTCGGCGCCACCCGAGCCTTGTACCGGCCGATCAGCGTGTGGCCGATCCCCAGCACGCCGATCGCCACCACAGGGACCGACACCTGGGGGAGGGGCAGGTTCAACGCTGGCAGGATCACGAACCCCTCCCACAGCGCGATGTAGCTGAAGGCGACATGGTTGATGTAGCGCTCCTTCCAGCCGGCCTCTCGCGTCGAGGCTTCGCCACGAGCTCGGGCGAGCCGGTAGATCATTACCGCCGCGAGCACGGCCAAGGCGGAGAAGGTGAATCGGGCTGCCACATCGAGCCCGGCCCAGTCGACCGCGATCATGCCGACCAGGGACACGAACAGCGTCAGGATGCAGGCGAGGTAGATCTGGCGCACCCATCGCCGCTCGTCGGAGGGGGCCGGCGGCGCAAGCGTGGCCAGGCCCGCGGCGAGCCCTCCGAGCCCGGCCGCGATGTGGATCGCCACGAGGACGCTTCGAACCATGCTGGCCTCCCACGATGGGACAGGTAGATAGTAGCGCTATCCATATCGATCAGTCAACCCCGTAGGCTTGATCTGCGACCTCGAGCCATCCGAAGCCGGAGGGATTCAGCCACGGACGTTCAGCGGACCACCCGGTAGGTGATGTGGGTGGCGAACGGCGACTGGAGCAGGCTGACGTGCTCCAGGGTCAGGTCCTGGTCGAAGCCTTCGAACAGCCGCTTTCCACCCCCCAACAGTACCGGGGCGATCGAGATCGACAGCTCCTCCACGTATCCCGCGCGCAACGCCTGGCGGATGACGTCCGCGCCGCCTCCGATGGCCACGTCCTTGTCTCCAGCCGCCTCCCGTGCGCGGGCGATGGCCTCGTCAAGGCCCTCCACGAAGGTGAATCCGGCGTCCGGCGGCTCATCTTCGGGACGATGGGTCACCACGAAGAGCGGCGCGCCAAACGGATTGCGTCCGCCCCACGCCTCGGCCGCTTCGTACATGTTTCGGCCGATCACGAGGGCACCCCCGCGAGCGATTCCCTGGTCGAGGAACTCCTTGTCGGCCCCGGTGGCCTGGCCCCGCGGCTCCTCTTCATAGCTCCACGGCCCCCCGAACACCCAGTAGTGGAGACGCTCGCCTCGCTCCCCGAGCCCTTGGCCCGGCCCATCGTTCGGCCCCACGATGTACCCGTCCAACGACGTCGTGATCCCCGCTGCCACGATCCCCATGGTTCCTCCTCCGCTCGGCTCACCCCTCCAGACCCTCGGTCGGGCCAGGAGTCATCGCTCCCGTGTCCTCGCCTAGGATGCTCCCATGGACCGGTTCGATGTCGCCATCATCGGCGCAGGGGTGCACGGGGCCTCCGCCGCCTACCACCTGGCGTCCCGAGGGGTTCGAACCGTGGTGTTCGAGCGTGAGGCGCCGGCGCTCGGCCCCACCGGCCGCTCCAGCGGGATCTGCCGCGCCTACTACACGAACCCGTTCCTGGCCCGGATGGCCTGGGAGAGCATCGGGATGCTTCGGCGCTTCGAAGAGATCACAGGGGGGCACGACGCCGGTTTCCGGGAGACCGGCTTCCTGTTCCTTCAGCGCGACGAGCATCGAGCGCAGGTCAGCGAGGTGCTGGGCGGGCTGACCGAGATCGGGATCGAGGTCGAGCTCCTGGATCGCGACGCCCTCGCCGAGCGCTTCCCCCGGTTCGACCTGGACGGAGTGGGCTTCGCCGTGTGGGAGCGTCTCGCCGGGCACGCGGACCCGGCCGCCACGACCACCGGCTTGTTCCGCCGGGCCCTGGAGCTCGGGGCCGAGGCCCGTCTGGGCCGAGCGGTCACCGCGATCGAGACGCGCAACGACCACGTCGTCATCGAAGCCTCCGACGGGAGCCGGACGTCGTGCTCGCGCGTCCTGATCGCGGCGGGACCGTGGACGGCGCCGCTGGCCCGGAGGGTCGGGGTGGAGCTCCCGCTCACGGTCGAGCGGCACGTCGTGGCGATGTTCCGGTGGGGGAGGGCCGAGCCCGTGGTCGCCCATGCCGACATCGAGGCGGGCTACTACTTCAGGCCCGAGGGGAGCGAGCAGTTCCTGATGGGCTCCCTCCACCCGGCGCCACAGGTCGACCCGGACTCATTCCCCCAGGAGGTGGCAGCTTCCGAGGTGCTGGAGCTGTCCGAGCCGCTGGTTCGGCGGGTCCCCCACCTCGCAGGGGCCGAGCCGCAGGGCGGCTGGGCCAGCCTGTACGACGTGAGCCCCGACTGGCAGCCGGTCATCGGCGAGGTGGCTCCAGGGGTGTTCGTCGACGCCGGGACCAGCGGCCACGGGTTCAAGCTCGCCCCCGCGCTGGGACGCCGGGTCGCGGAGCTGGTCACCGGCGAGGCCGTCGATCCCGACCTGCGGCAGTTCGACCCGTTCCGCTTCGAGCGGGGCGCGGTGCTTTCGGCCGGGTTCGGTCGGTCCCGGATCGTGGGCTAGGTCCGCGTCCGCAGCAGCGAAGTGATGGTGTCACCGCTGACCCCGGCCCGGTGGCCGGGGCCTCAGCGCTCCCTCCCCAGCCGTCCCCGCGTGAGCAGGATCGTCACCAGCACCGCCCCCGCCATGAAAACCGCCACGATCAGGGTCTCGGTCCAGTTCCACCCGAAGCCGAGCCACGCATCTTGAAGCAGCAGGATCACGTGGCGGACCGGTGTGGCGTCTCCGACGGCACGCATGCCCTCGGTGAGCACCTCGGGAGGTGGGCCTGCGCCACCGAGGATCATCATCACGAACCAGAGCATGAGCCCGGCCCCTTGGGCGGCGCGGGCGGTGGGGAAGGCGGACCCGAGGAACACGCCGATCGCGGAAAAGGAGAGACCGCTGAGGAAGAAGCCCCCGACCACGAGAGGCACCGACGAAGGGAAGTGGATGTCGTAGGTGACGGAGGCCACAGTGATCAGAAGCACGCTCCCGAGGAACGCCACCACCAAGGTCACCATCACCTGCGCCCCGATCACGGCCCACATCGGGACCGAGGAGGCCACGAAGCGGCGGAGCACGCCCCGCTCGCGATACGCGGAGAGGTGTGCCGGCAGCCCAACGATCCCGAGCGAGGCGATCACCAGCCCGATGTACGCCGGCACGTAATAGTCCATCGGGCCCACGCCGCGGTAGACCTCGGGATCGGGGGTGTTCCCGAACACTCCGCCCAGGACGAACAGCAGCACGAGCGGCAGGCCGAGGGTCACGGCCACCGTGAGCGGCTCGCGGCGGAACAGCTTCAGCTCGACCCACGTCGTCCGGGCCAGCGCGCGCATCTACGCGGGACCCCCGGTCAACGTGAGGAACACATCCTCGAGCGTGGAGCGCTCCACGCGAAGGTCCTCGGGAGCGATCCCACGTTCGACGAGAGCCGACGCGACCAGCGCCAACACGGGCCCACGGCCCGCGATCTCGACCTGGTTGCCTCGCCGGCCGGCACGCTCCACCCCATCGATAGCTTCAAGCCAGCTCAGGTCGTCCAGGTGCGCCGAGAACCGCACCTCGACCTGGCCGGCGTGGCGCGCGATCAGTCCCTGGGGTGTGTCGAGGTCCACGATGCGACCGCCGTCCACGATGGCCACGCGGTCACACAGCGCCTCTGCCTCGTCCATCAGATGCGTGACCAGCACGACGGTGGTTCCTCGCTCCCGGATCTCGCGGATCAAGCTCCAGGCGACCCGCCTGGCCGCCGGATCGAGGCCGGTGGTCATCTCATCGAGGAACACCGCCTCGGGCTCGTTCACCAGTGCCAGGGCCACGAACAGCCGCTGCTGTTGGCCGCCCGAGAGGCTCCCGAACGTGGCGTCCCGCTTCCCCGAAAGCCCCCACTGCTCCATCAGCGTGGGCCAATGAGCGGCCCCGGGCGCCAGGGTGGTGAAGAGCTCGAGGGCCTCCCACACCTTGATCCGGTCGGGGAGCGCGGACTCCTGGAGCTGGCTACCGATCCGCCGCCGGAGCTCGGCCGTCTGGGTCGCGGGATCGAGCCCCAAAACGGTGATCGTGCCTTCGTCGGCTCGCCGGAGACCCTGGACGCACTCGACCGTGGTGGTCTTCCCGGCGCCGTTCGGACCGAGGAGGCCGAAGATCTCGCCGGCGTCCACCGTGAAGGACACGTCTCGTACCGCGACGGTGCTCCCGTAGGTCTTCCGGAGCCCGTCGACCGAGATCACCGTCGCCACGAGGCGCTCAGTGTGGCACGCGGTCGACGTTGCCGCGGCCGGTCCGCAGATGCCTAGGGAGCCGTCTCCGCCAACACCGACAGGATGTTGCCTGCCGGGTCCGTGAACCAAGCGATCGGCGGCCCGATCTCTCGGTAGATGCCCTTCTCGTCCTGCGAGGAGCCCTCGTAGCGCTGGAACGCGACGCCCCGGCGGGTCAACTCGTCCACCGCCGCGTCGATGTCCTCGACGGGGAAGTTCAAGATCGTGAAGGTCGCGGGCGTGTGCTCCGGCTTCGGGTACACGAGGACGCCGGCGCCGCTGCCGAGGTGAAGGGTGAGCATCCCGTTCTCCTCGGACACCTCGAGGCCGAGCGTCTCCTCGTAGAACCGCTTGGCGGCGGGGATGTCGTCGACCGAGAACCCGCTGTACGCCTTGGACGAACCGAGCATGGCTGCTCCTTTCCTCGGTGGCTATCCAACACGACCCGGATCGAGGCGGGAAGTCATCGCGCTTGACAAACGTACGGGGTCCCGCCTATTTTACCGGCAGGTTATTTAACGGGAGGGTTGAATGGCGGTGGCGACGGACCAGCTGGATCGGGTCTTCTCGGCCCTGGCGGATCCGACCCGCCGGGCCATGCTGGCACGGCTGGCCTCGGGGGAGGCCACCGTCACCGAGCTGGCCGCGCCCTTCGACATCAGCCTCCCGGCGATCTCGAAGCACCTGAAGGTGCTGGAGCGAGCGGGCCTGATCGTGCGTGGCCGGGAGCGCCAGTGGCGGCCGGCCCGGCTCGACGCCACGCCGCTCCGGGACGTGGCGGAGTGGGCCGAGCGGTACCGGCGGTTCTGGGAAGAGAGCTACGACCGGCTGGACGAGTACCTGGAGGAGCTCCAGGGACAAGGAAAGGAGGAGGGCGATGGCGAGCGGTAACAAGCTAACGGTGACCCCCCAGGGAGCCACGGAGATCCACATGACCCGGCTGTTCGACGCCCCGCGCGAGCTGGTGTTCGAGGCGCACAGCTCCTGCGAGCACATGTCGAACTGGTGGGGACCCAGGAAGTACGAGTTCGCCAGCTGCGAGATCGACTTCCGTCCCGGCGGAACGTGGCGTGTGGTTCACCGAGCCGAGGGCGAGGAGGACCAGGGCTTCCACGGCGAGTACCGGGAGATCGTTCCCCCGGAGAAGATCGTGTGGACGTTCGAGTGGGAGGGGTTGCCCGGCCACGTGTCGGTGGAGACCCTGAGGCTCGAGGAGCAGGACGGCAAGACCCTGGCCACGGCCGTCTCCGTGTTCGACAACGTCCAGGACCGTGACGGCATGCTCCAGTCCGGTATGGAGAGTGGCGCCGCCGAGAGCTACGACCGGCTCGACGAGTACCTCGAGACGCTCCGGGCTCGCGCGTCATAGCGGCGAGGGAGCGGGCCGGTCAGTGCGACCGGCCCGTCACCCGATCGATGATCCACGTGAGCACCCACGAGTAATCGCGGTCGCCGAGGCCGGCGGCCTCCGCGTCCTCGAACCAGCTCCTGGCGGCCGGTGCCAGGCGGAGCTCGACGTCGCGCGCCTCGGCGGCATCCGCGATCAGCTCTCCATCCTTGCGGGCCAGCGAGAGCCGGAACCGGGGCGGGTCGACGCCGCCCTGGAGCGCCGGGCGGCGTCGCTCCGCCTGCTCGGCCAGCGGCGTGGCCTTCAGGATCTCCAGCGCCGTCTCCCGCTCCAGCCCCAGACCTGCGGCCAGCGCCAGGGCCTCGCCGAGCACCCCGAGCACGCCGAGCAGCGTCGAGTTCGTGACGAGCTTCGCCGACGCGCCCGCCCCGAGCGGGCCGACGTGAAGCGGTGACCCCAGCGCGGACAGCAGCGGCATCCACCGCTCAGCGTCGGCGGCCTCGCCGCCCACCCAGATCCGGAGCGAGCCGTTCTCCGCCTCGTCGA
>CALAEC010000285.1 GCA_937890785.1 uncultured Actinomycetes bacterium | reverse complement strand
ATCAACAAGGTCGATACGGCCGACCCGGCCAACGTCGATCGCGTCGAGGCCACCGCCCGGGAGCTGAACCCCGCGGCGGTCGTCATCCGGGCGGAGAGCCCGGTGACGGTCGACGACCCGGCCGCGGTCGAGGGGAAGCGCGTCCTGGTGATCGAGGACGGTCCCACGCTCTCCCACGGCGAGATGACCTACGGCGCCGGGATCGTGGCGGCGAAGGCGCACGCCGCCGCGGAGATCGTCGATCCCAGGCCGTACGTGACCGGCTCGCTGAAGCAGGTGTACGAGAAGTACCCGGTGGGCCCGGTGCTCCCCGCCATGGGGTACTCGGACGAGCAGATCGACGAGCTCGAGCGGACCATCGACGCCGCACCCGTCGACGTCGTGGTGATCGCCACCCCGGTCGACCTGGCCAAGGTCGCGGACATCCGGAAGCCGTCCGTACGGGTGCGGTACGAGCTGGCAGAGGTCGAGGGGTCGCCGACGATCGCGGACATCCTGGCCGAGCGGATCGGGTAGCGATGCCCCGCGTGGTGGTGGCTCTCGGGGGGAACGCGCTCCTCCGCCGGGGCGACGAAGACTCCGCCGACGTGATGCGGAAGAACGCCCGCATGGCGGCGGAGCGCGTTACCGACGTGGCGTCCCTCGGGTGGGAGCTCGTGGTCACGCACGGGAACGGGCCCCAGGTGGGGCGGATCCTCCTCCAGAACGAAGCGGCTCGGGACTGGGTGCACCCAATGCCCCTCGACGTGTGCGGGGCCGAGAGCCAGGGGCAGATCGGCTACCTCCTCCAGGTCACCATCGGCGACGTGTTCTACGAGCGGGGGATGGAGCGCCCCGTGGCCACGGTGATCACGTTCACCCGGGTCCGGCCGGACGACCCCGCGTTCCAGCGCCCCACCAAGCCGATCGGCCCGCACTACGACGAGACCGAGGCGAAGCGCCTGGCTTCCGAGCGCGGCTGGCACGTGGCCCCGGAGGCCGAGGGGCAGTGGCGCCGGGTGGTGCCCTCGCCGAAGCCGTACTCGATCGTCGAGGCCCCCGTGATCCGTCAGCTTGCGGAGGCAGGGACGATCGTGATCGGGTGCGGCGGCGGCGGTGTCCCGGTGATCGAGGAGGGGCCTCGCCTGATCGGGGTCGAGGCCGTCGTCGACAAGGACCTGGCGTCGTCGATCCTGGCCCGGGACGTCGAGGCCCAAGTGCTGCTGATCGCCACCGATGTGGACGGGATCTACGAGGGGTTCGGCACGCCGGACCAGCGCCTGATCGACCTGATGACACCCGAGGAGGCGCTCCGGGGGGTCGAGGCCGGCACGTTCCCGGCCGGCTCGATGGGCCCGAAGGTCGAGGCTGCCGCCTCGTTCGTCGCCGCGGGCGGCGAGCGGGCGGTGATCTGCGCCCTCGACGATGCGCCCGAGGCGCTCCAGGGCAGGGCCGGCACCACCATCGCCGGCGCCGAGTAGGCTCCGGCCGCGATGCGGCTCCGGGTCATGGTATGGAACGTGCACGGCTTCCGAGCCGGGACGAGGCCGATCGCCACCGCGGTAACCGACGCCGCGCCCGACATCGTGCTCCTGAACGAGACCCGCTACCTCGGCTTCCACCTTCGGCGGTTCGCCCGGAAGGCCGGGCTCGAGGGCGTGTCCGGCACGGGCCTGTGGCGGCCGATCCCGAACGCCGTGCTGGCGCGACGGCCCTGGCGCGTGGTCGACGCCGGGAAGATCGTGTTCCGGCCCACCCGGCGAACGATCCGGCGAGGGGTCGTACTGACGGTGATCGGCCGGGCCGGGAGCCGGGCCACCGCCGCCGCCGTGCACCTCGGGCTCTCCGGCAAGGAGCGCGCCGAGCACGCCCGCGAGCTGACCGACCTGCTGGCC
Organism: uncultured Actinomycetes bacterium; assembly: GCA_937890785.1. Classification (GTDB taxonomy): domain Bacteria; phylum Actinomycetota; class UBA4738; order UBA4738; family CALAEC01; genus CALAEC01. The sequence goes on along the minus strand of CALAEC010000285.1, from coordinate 2,208 downwards.
GGGCGGGAGCCGGTGATCCTCGGGGGCGATCTCAACGAGGCGGCGAACGAGCCGGCCGCCATGTGGATCGGCGACCGGTACTGGGACGCCGCCAGCGCCGCGGGCCGGACATTTCCCTCGTGGGAGCCGCGAGCCCGGATCGACTACCTGTTCGTGTCTGACGGCATCAGCGTCGAGCGAGCCTGGGTCGGCGGCGCGCGGTTCGCCGGGCTCTCCGACCATCTCCCGGTGCTGGCCGACGTCGAGCTCGAGCGCTGAGGATTACCGGGCGCCGTGCGCCGCGCCCACGGACTCGGCGAACTCGTGGGCTCGCTCGAAGATCAGCTCGGCGTCGTGATCCAGCGTGGCCACGTGGTAGGAGTTCGGTAGCGGCACGACCTCGGTGCGCTCGGAGCCGACCCGTCTCATCAGCCACCGGACCGTCCCCCGAGGGACCACGTGGTCGTCGGTCGACTCGAACACCAAGAGCGGCTGGAGGACGTTCGGGAAATCCCGGCCGAGCGTGCGAAGGGCCGTCCCCAGCTCGAGGAGCGCTCGGACCGGGATCCGCTCGGCCGGCAGCTCGTCCTCGCCGGGCTTGCGGATGTCGTTGCCGACCCCGGCCACCGGCGGGATGGCCTTCCAGTAGCGCCGGTCGCGCAGGTACGGGTTGATCAGGACGATCCCTTTGACCGCGTCGGGATGGCGGGCGGCCAGGTGGAGCCCGATGGCGCTCCCGAACGACAGCGCCAGGATCACCAGGCCCTGGCACGCGGTCTCCAGCTCGCCGAGGGCCCGCTCGGCCTCGGCCACCCACTCCCGCCACCGGTGCCGGCCGAGGTCTCGCCAGTCCCGGCCGTGGCCGGGGTAGAGCGGGCATGACACCGCGTGGCCCCGGGCGGCAAGCCACTCCCCGATTCGGCGGAGTGACGCCGGGTTCCCGGTGAACCCGTGCAGCAGGAGGATCCCTACCGGGCCGCCGTCGAACGAGAACGGCTCGCACCCGGGCCGGACCGCGGTCACCCCAGCATGGCCTCCAGCCGGGCGATGACCGCGTCGGGGTCGAACGGCTTGGGGAAGAAGTTCTCCCGCCCGACCAGCCCGATGACCTCGGGCTCCACCTCCGGCTTGCCCGTGATGATGACCACGGGGGTGCGCTTCGTCTCCTCGGTCGACCGAAGCTGGGCCAACATCCGCTCCCCGCCGACGTCCGGCATCATCAGGTCGAGCACCACCGCATCCGGCTTGTGCAGGTCGAGCATCAGGAGGCCCTCCAAGCCGTCCTTCGCCTCCACCACCTCGAACCCGTTCAGGTCGAGGGTGACCCGCACCAGCTGGCGGACGGATTCGTCGTCCTCGACGAGCAAGACCTTCTTCTTCACGGGTGGGTCCTCCAGCTCAGCGGCGCCGTGAGGGGTTACGGAACACCTGGATGACCACGTAGAGGGCGAACACGCCGGCCAGGGCGGTCAGGCCGCCCACCAGGACGATGAAGGACCATTCCAGAAGCCCCAGCGCCAGCAATCGCCCCCCTCGTGTTCCGTGGTGCCCTTCGGCCGAGTCTAATAGGGTAGGGGATAATCCGGCCACGCGGAGGGCCGATGTTCTACTGGCTTATGAAGAATGTCCTGCTGGGGCCGCCGATCCGGCTGATCTACCGGCCCGGGGCCCGGGGGCTCGCCAACATGCCTCAGACCGGCGGGTTCATCTTGGCCGCGAACCACCTGTCGTTCGTGGACAGCCTGTTCATGCCGCTGGCGTGCCCGCGCCCGGTGGTGTTCCTGGGCAAGGCCGACTACTTCGACTCCTGGCGGACCCGGTGGTTCTTCCGGGCGGCCAACGTGATCCCGGTGCGCCGTCAGGGGGGGCCGGCGGGCGAGGCCGCCATCCTCGCGGGGATCGCCGCGCTCAAGGAAGGGTATGCGGTGGGGATCTACCCCGAGGGGACCCGGAGCCCCGACGGCCGGCTGTACCGGGGCAAGACCGGTGTGGCCCGGATGGCCCTGGAGGCGCGCGTTCCGGTCATCCCGGTGTCGCTCCGGGGGACGCGCGAGGTCATGCCGCTCGACGCGAAGGTCCCCCGGCTGTCAGGCAGGGTCGTGGTGGAGTTCGGGAAGCCCCTGTCGTTCGAGCGGTACTTCGACCGGCCCCGTGACCGGTTCGTGCTCCGGTCTGTCACCGACGAGATCATGTACGAGATCATGATGCTGTCGGGCCAGGAGTACGTGG
>CALAEC010000284.1 GCA_937890785.1 uncultured Actinomycetes bacterium | reverse complement strand
AGCGCGTCGCAGATCTCGAACGCGCACGTCTTCTGGCCCTGGATCCGGTCGGGGTTCACCGAGTTCACCAGCGTGACCGGGTGCCGATCGGCGAGCTCGCGGGTCAGCCGGAGGGCCTCGTCGAACCCCGCGTCGATCTCCAACACCCGGGCACCGGCCACCAGCGCCTGGGCCAGCTTGCCGACGGCCACGCCACCCTTCGGGACCAGGACGGCGCACCCCAGCCCCCCGCGCGCCGCGTACGCTGCCGCCGACGCGCTGGTGTTGCCGGTCGAGGCGCACACGACGGCGCGGGCGCCCCGCTCGAGGGCCCTCGACACAGCCACCGTCATCCCGCGGTCCTTGAACGAGCCCGTCGGGTTGGTGCCCTCGTACTTCAGGTACACGAGACAGCCGGTCGCCTCGGACAGCCTCGTGGACAGCACCAGTGGCGTGCCGCCCTCGAGGAGAGTGACCACGGGCGTGGCCGCGGTGACCGGGAGGCGTTCGCGGTACTCCTCGACCACGCCGCGCCACTGGTGGGCCACTATTCCTCGCCCTCCACCCGCATCACGCTGCGAACCTCGACGACCACGTCGAGGGCGCGCAGGTCGTCGAGGGTGCCCCGGAGGTCGCCCTCGTTGGCCCGGTGGGTGATCAGGACCAGCAGGGCCTCGTTGCCGCGCCCCTCCTGCCACACGGAGCGGATCGAGACCCGGTGCCGGCCGAAGGCGCCCGCGACCTGGGCCAGCACGCCGGGCCGGTCCACCACGTCCACGAGCAGGTAGTACTGCGACTCCATCCGCTCCATCGGCCGGATCGTCCGCCGAGGTTCCCACGGGAACGTCACCCCGGGCCGGTCCTGGCCGGCCAGCCGGGCCGCGGTGACCAGGTCCCCCACGACCGCCACCGCCGTGGGGGCGCCCCCGGCGCCGCGGCCGTAGAACATCAGCTCCCCCACGTTCGGCCCACTGACGAACACCGCGTTGAAGGCCTCCCGAACGGCCGCCAGGGGATGATCGGTGGGAACCATGGCGGGATGGACCCGGGCGGCCACCTCGCCGTCCTCGAGCTCGGCCACGGCCAGCAGCTTCACCACGTACCCGAGGCGGCGGGCGAACTCGACGTCTTCGAGGGTGACCCGGTCGATGCCCTCGCGGTAGACGTCGTCCAGCGTCACCCGGGTGTCGAACGCGAGCGACGCCAGGATCGCGCACTTGGCGGCGGCGTCGACGCCCTCGAGGTCGTCGGATGGGTCGGGCTCCGCATAACCGAGGCGGGTGGCCTCGGCCAGCGCGTCGTCGAACGACGTGCCGTCCTCGGTCATCCTGGTCAGCACGAAGTTCGTGGTGCCGTTGACGATTCCGAGCAGGCGGGTGAGCCGCTCGCCGGGCAGAGACTCGATCAGCGGCCGGATCAACGGGATCCCCCCGCCGACCGCGGCCTCGAAGTGCAGGCCGGCGCCGGTGGTCGCGGCCGCCTCGAACAGTTCCGGCCCGTGGGTGGCCAACAGCTCCTTGTTCGCCGTCACCACCCGCTTGCCGAGCCGAAGCGCCTCCAGGATCGCGGTCCGGGCCGGCTCGATCCCTCCCATCACCTCGACCACCACGCGGACCTCGTCGGAGCGCACCACCCGCAGCGGGTCGTCGGTGAACCGGTCGGGGCCGAGGGGGAGGTCGCGATGGCCGGACGGATCCCGCACCGCGACCTGAACCACCTCGATCGGCCGTCCGACGCGACGCGCCACGTCCTCGGCGTGCTCGTCGAGGAGGCGGAGCACCGCGGTTCCCACGGTGCCGGCGCCCAGCAGCCCGACGCCGAGCGTCACAGCCACCGTCCCATGACGACCTCGTCCTCGTAGCCGTGCCGCTTCTTCGAATGCCCGACCAGCCGGCCCTCCTCGACGAAGCCGAACTTCTCGTACAGCTTCCGGGCCCGATCGTTGTCGGGATACACGGTCAGGGCCAGCTTCTCCACCCCGGCCCATCGGGCCCACCGGAACGCCTCGGCCAGGAGCGCCGAGCCCACACCCCTGGACCGCCAACCTTTCGCCACCTGCATCCCGATCGAGCCCACGTGCCTGGTCACCGGGTGCGGCTCCCTGGCCGCGCCGAGCGTGCCGATCACCCGCCCCTCGGCGAGCGCCATGATCGTGGCCTCGGACGGCGACCACGACCGCCGGTACCGCTTGCGGAGGTCGCGGATGCTCCACCGCACCTCCTCGGTCCGGATGTACCGGCCCTCCGCGGCCACCTCGGCGAACAGCTGTCGGCTCTGCCGGGCGTCGGCCGGGCGGGCCGGCCGGATCTCGACCCCCTCGGGCGGCGGGGCCTGGGGCTCCGGTCCGCCGCCCGGCGGGCGGCTCATCCCGCCTCCTCCAGCCGCTCCATCGACTCCGGGGCCGACACCCCGAGCAGCGCCAGGACGTTCGCGATGCCCTGTTTGGTCGCGGCCGAGAGGTGAAGCCGGGCCTGGGTCAGCGAGGCGTCGTCGGTGACCACCCGGCACTCGGTGTAGAAGCGATGGAAGTCGGCCGCCAGCTCCTCGGTGTAGTGAGTCAGACGGTAGGGCGCCCGCAGCGCCGCCGCGACCCGGACCTGCTCGGGGAGGTCGGCCAGCTTGCGGAGCAGGTCGAGCTCGGTCTCATGGACCAGCTCCTCGGGGTCGACCTGCTCGAAGGGGACCATCGGCACGCCCTGCTGCTCGGCGTACCGGATCACGCTGGCGATCCGGGCGTGCGCGTACTGGACGTAGTACACGGGGTTCTCAAGCGATTGCGACTTGACCAACTCGATGTCGAAGTCGATGGCGGTGTCGGTCGAGCGGGTCAGCAGCGTGTACCGGGCCGCGTCCGGCCCGACCTCGTCGAGGAGCTCGTCGAGCGTGATGATCTCGCCGCGCCGCCGGCTCATCCGCACAGGCTCGTCGCCGCGGCGGAGGTTCACCAGCTGGTACAGGATGAACTCCGCTCCGTCAACGTCAAACCCAAGGCCCTGCGCCGCGCCCTGCAGCCGCTTCACGGTCCCGTGGTGGTCGGCGCCCCACACATAGATGAGGCGGTCGTGGCCCCGGCCGAACTTGTCGAGCAGGTAGGCGCAGTCCGCGGCGAAGTAGGTCGGCTCGCCATTGGAGCGGATCAGGACCCGGTCCTTCTCGTCACCGAACTGCTCGGCCCGGAACCACACCGCGCCGTCCCTCTCGTAGGCGAGGTCGGCCTTCCGGAGCCGGTCGACGGCGGCATCCACGTCGAGCCCCGACTGGTGAACCCAGCGATCGATCCGGACGTTCATCCGCTCGAGCGTCGTGCGGATGTCGGTCAGGGCGCGCTCCATCCCCTCGCGGGCCAGCCACTCTCGCCGTTCCTCCTCCGGGACCTCAAGCAGGGAGTCACCGAGCTCCTCCTCGATGGCCGCGGCCAGCTCGACGACGTACTGGCCGGCGTAGCCCCCCTCGGGCACCGAGGCATCCACGCCGAACCGCTCGAGGTACCGGGCCTCGATCGACGCGCCGAACAGCTCCGCCTGGGTCCCGGCGTCGTTCACGTAGTACTCGCGCTCGACGGTGTGGCCGACGGCATCGAGGATGCGGGCCAGCGAGTCGCCGACCGCGGCGTTCCGCCCGCTCCCCACGTGGAGCGGGCCGGTGGGGTTCGCCGAGACGAACTCGACCAGGACCCGCTCCGCCGGCTCGTCGGACGAGCGGCCGTAGGCCTCGCCCTGGCGCACGATGTCCTCGAGCACCCGGTACAGCCAGGCGTGGGCCACGGTGAAGTTGATGAAGCCGGGCCCGGCGACCTCGACCTTGGCCACCAGGTCCGAGTCCGGGAGGTGGGCCACCAGCGCCTCGGCCACCTCGCGGGGGTTCCGTCCGGTGGCCGCGCCGATCGCCAGGGCCACGTTGGAGGCGTGGTCGCCGTGCTGCTTCTGGCGCGGGCGGGTGATCTCGATCTCGGGGACCTGGTCGAGGCCGAGCTCCTGCCGGGCCTCCTCCACGGCCGCACGGACCAGACGTGCCAGCTCGAGCTCGATCATCGGCCCGGGGTCAGGGCCGGCCGGCCAGCCGCCGGATCGTCGTCACGAGCTCGACCGGGTCGAACGGCTTGTCGACGTACGCAGCCACGCCCAGCTCCTCCCCCTTGCGCCTGTCCTCATCCTGGGTCCGGGCCGAGAGGAAGACCAAAGGGATGTGAGCGGTGGACTGGTCGGCCTTGAGCCGAGCGGCCACGTCCCAGCCGGTCACCCCTGGCATCATCACGTCGAGGAGGATCACGTCGGGGTTGACCTGGGCGGCCTTGGCGATGGCGTCCTCCCCACCCGTGGCGGTCTCGACCTCGAAGCCCTCCAGCCCCAGGTTGACCTCGATGAGCCGAAGGATCACCGGGTCGTCGTCGGCCACCAGGACCCGTACGCGCGCGTCGCTCCCCAAGTGCGTCGAATCATAGCAACGGGCCCCGCCCGGCCGGTTGCTACCATTGACCCGAGCGGCCCCCGTAGCTCAGGGGATAGAGCACTGGTCTCCGGAACCAGGGGCGCAGGTTCGAATCCTGCCGGGGGCACC
>CALAEC010000283.1 GCA_937890785.1 uncultured Actinomycetes bacterium | reverse complement strand
GTCCCGACCCTGCCCGCCCCTACGACCGCGACGTCCATGGGGTCGTGCGGGTCACGCCGCGAGTATAGGGAGGCTCATGTGGCCAGGGGCGGTGCGTGCAGGCGGACTCGGCCGAGCGCCTCGAGGCGGACATCGCCGACCCCCCGGCCGCCCGGCAGCCGTGGATCCGGATCGAGCTCGAGGAGCGGGATCAGCACGAAGCCACGCTCGTGCATCCTCGGGTGCGGCACCTGGAGATCCGGATCGTCGATCGTCTCCTCCCCGAACGTCAGCACGTCGACGTCGATGATCCTCGGACCCCACCGCTCGGTTCGCACCCGCCCCAGCGCTTCCTCGACGGCGAGGCAGGCCCGCAGGAGGTCTCGCGCCGTGCCATCGGTCTCCACCTCGACCACGGCGTTGAGGTAGTCGGGCTGGGCCGGGCCACCCACCGGCTCGGTCTCGTATACGCGCGACGACCGGAGCACCCGGACGCCTCGTCCGCGGAGCAGTTCGAGGGCCCGGCGGAGGTGCTCAAGCCGGTCCCCGAGGTTCGAACCGAGCCCGAGGTACGCGATCGTCACGCCGTGGTCTCGGCGGAGACGTCGTCGATGCCCAGCCGCTCGGCCGCCCGGGGCTTGTGGACCACGGCCCGGCACGAGCGGACCCCGGGCACGTCGGCGACCGCGGCCGCGATCCGCGCGGCCAGGGTCTCGATCAGCGTCACCGGTTCGCCCTCGATCGCGGCCCGTGTCGCGGCCACGATCCCCCGGTAGTCCGCGGTGGCATCGAGGTCGTCGGCCGCCGCGTCCACCTCCACCTCGAGATCGACCTCGAACGGCTGGGTGTCGTCCTGTTCGCCGCGACTAGCGCCGTGCCGGCCTTCGGCCCGGATGCCACGAAGCCGGATGCGCTGCGGCACCGGCTACGCTCGCTCCGCCTGGCGTTCGGCATCCCGGCGGGCCTTCGCGTCGGGGATCCTTCGGAAGTCCCAGGACGCCACCCGCTGGGGAACCAGGCGGAGCCACACGCGGTTGCGCCAGCGCCGGTAGGGCGGCTCGTTCCCGCCCAGATACTTGTCCGACCAGAGCCGTTCCGCCTCGGGGAGCCGCGGGTCGTGCTCCGCCACCTCGACCCGGCCGGTGATCACGACGCCCCGAAGCGTGTCGTACGTGTCGCCGTCGTCGACCACGCCGGCGGCCCGCCCGTCGCGCAGCATGTTCTCCACGGTCGGATTTCCTCGGGTGGAGTTGAGGAACAGGGTGCCGTCGTGCCACACGAACCACAGGGGGACCACGTGCGGCACCCCCTCGGGACCCACCGTGGCCACACGGATCGTTCGACCCTCGCCGAGGTAGGCGTCGCGCTCGTCGTCGGTCAGCGACAGGTCGAGCTTCGCCATCATGCCTCCGGGTCCTCGGGCCGGTCCGGCCGCGTGAACGAGACCCCGAGCTCGACCGGCGTGGCAGCGGCGTGGTGGCCATGTCCCTCGCCGAGGTGCACCCGGCGGAGGTAGTCGGCGATCAGCGGCAGGACCGCCTCGGGGGCGTCCTCGGTGACGTAGTGCGAGCACCCCGGCAGCAGGGCCACCGTGGCCCCCGGCATGGCGTCGCCGAGCCGCTCGGCCAGCTCGGCCGGCTGGAACGGGTCGTCCTCTCCCCACACCACCAGGACCCGGGCGTCGAGTGCCGTCAGCCGCTCCTCGGTGCCGACCAGGCCGCGCCCGTCGATCCCGAGCGCGGCCCGGACCACCGCGATGGGCTCGGCCATCCAGGGCCGCTCGTACTCCTGGCGATCTTCCGCCGACAGTCGCTCGGGATGGGCCATGCCGGTGTCCAGGGCCGCCCCGACCATGGCCCGGACGAACGATTCGTCCACACCCTCTGGGTCGGCGTCCTGGAGCATCCGCACCGCCTCGATCGGCCAGGAGTCGAAGGCGATCGAGTCGACCAGCACCATCGTCCGAACTTCGCCATCCAGCGCCAGCAGCTGGGCGATCCCCCCGCCGATGTCGTGCCCCACCAGCGCGGGATCGTCGAGGCCCAGCGCCTCCAGCAGCTCAAGCACGTAGCGGGCCTGGCGCGTCGGCGAGAGCGCCGCGGGATCATCCGGCTTGTCGGAGTCGCCGTAGCCGAGGAGGTCGGGGGCGATCACCCGGAACCGCGGCGCCAGCATCGGCACGAGATCTCGCCACAGGTGCGACGAGGTCGGGAACCCGTGGACAAGGACCGCGGGGGGACCGTCGCCCTCGTCGACGTAGGCCAGCTCTCCGCCGGAGACACGGATGCGGCGCTTCCCCAGCGTCACCGCGACCCCCGGATCGCGTCGACGACCCGCAGGGCCCGAACCACCGGCCCCACCTCGTGGACCCGAACCACGTGGGCACCGCGCCCGGCCATCCACGCCGCCGCGCCGATCGTGCCCTCGAGACGCCCCTCGACCGGCGCGTCGCCGAGAGCGGTCCCGATGAACGACTTCCTCGAAGGTCCCACGACCACGGGCACGCCAAGCCCGGCGAACGCCTCGACGTTCCGCATCAGCTCCAGGTTGTCCTCGTAGGTCTTGCCGAAGCCGAGGCCCGGGTCGACGGCCAGCCGGTCGCGGTCGATGCCGGCGGCCTCCGCCGCCTGGAGCCGCCCGGCGAGATAGTCATGGACCTGCCGGACCACGTCGTCGTAACGGGGCTCCACCTGCATCGTCTTCGGCTCGCCGAGCATATGCATCAGCACGAGGCCCGCGTCCGAGCCGGCCACGACCTCGAGCATGCCCGGCTCGCGGGCGCCGGACACGTCGTTGACGACGACCGCGCCGGCGTCGAGGGCCGCCCGGGCCACCTCTGGCTTGCGCGTATCGATCGAGATCGGGACGTCGACGCTCGCCACCTCGGCGGCCAAACGCTTGATCACCGGAAGGACGCGGCTCAGCTCCTCCTCCACCGTCACCTGGTCCGACCCCGGACGGGTGGACTCGCCGCCGACGTCCACGATGGCCGCGCCCTCGTCGGCCATCGCCACGCCGTGCCCCACCGCGGCCTCGTGGTCGAGGAACCGCCCGCCGTCGGAGAAGGAGTCGGGGGTCACGTTCAGGACCCCCATGACCAGCGTCGTGGGGCCGCACTGGAGGGATCGTTGACCCATCCGCCACCGCACGGGGCAAGCGTAGCGCGGTGGAACCTTCCGCCCCGCTCGTGCGTCTAGGCTCAGGAGTGATCGAGACCGAGGAGCGCGCAGCGGTGCCCGGGGCCGAGCGAGGGCGGATGGCCGAGCTGTACGAGGCCCACGCCCCCGACGCCGCCCGCCTGGCGTACCTCCTGACAGGCGACCGAGCCCTGGCGGAGGACCTGGTGCACGAGGCGTTCGTCCGTCTGTTCGGCCGGTTCCGGGACCTCCGGCATCCCGACGCCTTCCGGGCCTACCTCCGGACAACGGTGGTCAACCTGGCCCGGTCGCACTTCCGCCGCCGCAAGGTCGAGCGGACCTACGTGGAGCGGGAGGGCCGGGCGCCGGAGCCGGTCCCCGCCGACCCGGGCGGTCGCCACGAGATGTGGGAGGCGCTCCAGCGCCTCCAGCCGAGGCAGCGGGCCGCCATCGTCCTCCGGTACTACGAGGACCTCACCGAGGCCCAGACCGCCGAGGTCCTCGGGTGCGCGGTCGGGACGGTGAAGTCGCTGGTGTCGCGGGGCCTGGACCGGCTCCGGGCTGAGATCCCGAGGGGTGGATGACGTGGACCTGAAGACGATGCTCGACTCGAAGGCCGAGGAGATGCGCCTCGACCCCCGCGTGCCGCAGTCCGTCCTCCGCCGGGCCCGACGCCGGCGGGCGGCCACGGCCGCGCTGGCCGGCGCCGTCACGGTCGGCCTGGCGGTGGGAGCGTTCGTGGGGGCCCGGGCGCTGCTCGAACAGACCGGCTCAGGGCCGACCGAGCTCCGACCCGGCGGGACGACCGAGGAGTTCTATCCGTTCATCTATCCCCCGACGCGTGAGGAGCTCGAGGTCACCCGGGAACAGGTGGCCCAGGGTTCCATGCCGATGTGGACCGATCCCGAGGGCGCGGCGATCCTCTTCGCGGTCAACGTGATGGGTTGGCAGCTGGAGGACGTCGAGGCCAGCGTCCGAGGCGACGAGCCGGTCACGGTGGTGATCACCAACCGCACGCTGAACGAGGCCGCCGGCGCAACGGCAGACCTCCGCACGCTTGTGTCCCTGGCCCGGGTCCCCGGTGATGGGGAGTTCCCGATGTACGCGGTGCTGGCGGCGCAGTCCGAAAACATGGAGCTGGAGCCGGCCGGGCCCGACGAAGAGTTCGGCGCCGGCGGCAGGATCGCGTTTCGGGGGCGGGTCTCCTTCGTCCCCGAAGGCGCCTCGGTCTTGCTCACCGTCGACCGTCAGCCTGGCACGCCCGTCGCCGTGACGGCCGACCAGCCCTTCGAGCTCACGGCCCACCTACCCGCCGGGGTCGGGCCGAGCACCGTGCTCTCCGTGGCCCTGCTCGACCGGGCAGGACGGACGCTGGCCCTGACTTCTTCCCGGATCGCCACGCCGATCGCCGGCGGGACG
>CALAEC010000282.1 GCA_937890785.1 uncultured Actinomycetes bacterium | reverse complement strand
ACTCGTCGTCGCTGGGATCGGTCGGGGTCCCGCCATGATCGATGAGGACCTCGAACCTGATCTGTCCGGGATCGTTGAACAGAAGCTTCCCATCTGGTCCGTACGTTTTGTTCGAACCAGTCGCCATGACGAGAAGCGTCACGGTGCCGTCACCGTTGTCGGTAACCTTCAGATCCTTGGTCACGTTGTTGAACACAGCCGTGAGAGTCTTGTCGTTGGCCACGTTCGTCCATGAAACCCAGCCGTGAATGGTCTCGATCGCGTAGGGAAGCCCGTCTGGTCCGTGCGGATTAAACAGGAACGACCCTCTGACCTCGAAATCTTCTCGCACAGTGAGATCGCCGCAGAAATCGCTCAGGATCTCGCTGCCCGATTCCTGGAAATGGGCTCGCTCAATCGGTTTCGCCGACGCTGGTGCAGCGACCACGCCGAGCGCCACCGCAACGGTGCAGGCAAACGACAACACGTATGACCATTTGGTGACCTTCATGTCTCTCCCTTTTCCATGGACCGTCTCACCCCGGATGCATCCTACCCAGAGGCGGGGGTCAAGACCAAACTGTTTGACTGATACGAGGCCCATAACGCCGCAGCTCGGACCTCAGCTCTGGCACTGCGGGCAGAAGTAGGAGTTCCTGCCCGAGTACTTCACGACCTCGATCGGGGTCCGGCACCGCCGGCACGGCTCGCCTCGCCGGCCGTAGACCTTCAGCTCGTGCTGGTACTCCCCGGGTTTGCCGTAGATGTCGACGTAGGCCTCGTCTGCCAGCGTGGTCCCCCGGAACCTGATCGACTCCTGGACCACCTCCTGGATGGCCCGGTACAGGCGCCGGACCTCCTGGGCGGAGAGCTCGGCGGAGTTCCGGTCATGCCGCAAGCCCGCGGCGAACAGCACCTCGTCGGAATAGATATTGCCCAGCCCGGAGACGAACTCCTGGTCCATCAGGAGCGGCTTCAGCTTCGTGGCCCGCCTGGCCAACACGTTCGAGAACTGCTGCCAGGTGAACGTGGACTCGAGCGGATCGATCGCGATGTGGGCGAGCTCCTTGACCCGTCCGAGCTCATCGACAGGCCGGACGAACAGCTCGCCGAACGTCCGGGGATCGACGAACCGGAGATCGCCCCCCTGCTGGAACGTGATGATCACGTGGGTGTGGTTGTCGAGCGGCACTCGCTTGTTCCCACGCAGGAACCGGCCGCTCATCCCGAAATGCACCACGAGCACGTTGCCGTCCTCGAGGTGGAGGAGGATGTACTTGCCCTTCCGGTCGGCCTTGGTGAACCGGTGTCCCTTGAGCCGGTCGCGGAACTCCCTGGGCGTCTTGTGCCGCCGGATCACCCGCTTCGAGTTCTTCATCCGGCGAACCTCGACGTCGGCGATCCGCCGACCGACCACGTCCTTCTCGAGGTCGCGTCGGACCACCTCGACCTCGGGCAGCTCCATCTAGGCTTCCCCGGCCTCCTCGGCGGGCGCCTCCGCGACCAGGCGCTGGTACGCCTCGCGGGCGGCCCGCTGCTCCGCCTCCTTCTTCGACCGGCCCCCGCCCCGGCCGTACCGGTCGCCGGCGATGAACACCGTGGCCGTGAACTCCTTGGCGTGATCCGGTCCCCGCTGCTCGACCCGGTACTGGGGGACCTGCCCGACGTCCTGGGCGGCCAGCTCCTGGAGGGCGGTCTTGTGGTCGCGGTCCCCCTCGCCGCGCACATAGGCCTCCATCCGCGGCCAGAACAACTGCTCGATCAGGTCTCGCGCCGCGTCCAGGCCCCGGTCGATGTACACGGCCCCGAGGACGGCCTCCATGGCGTCGGCAAGGATCGAGGTCTTGTCGCGCCCGCCGGAGCCCTCCTCGCCCTTCCCGAGGAGGATCGCCGAGCCGAGGTCGAGCTCCCGAGCAATGTCGGCCAGCGTCAGCATGTTCACCGTGGCCGCCCGGAGCTTCGCCAGCTCCCCCTCGGGCATGTCGGGGAAGCGGGCGTACGCCAGATCGGTCACCACCAGGCCCAGCACGGCATCCCCGAGGAACTCGAGCCGCTCGTTCGTCTGGTCGGCGCTCCGCTCGAACGCGTAGGAGCGGTGCGTGAGGGCCGCCTCCCGGATGTCCCGGTTCTTGAACCTGATGCCCAGCGCCCGCTCCAGCGGCGTGGACCTCCCGCGCCTACTCGACCTCAACCTCCACCGCCTGCCGACCCCCGTAGTAGCCGCAGTTCCCGCACACCCGGTGCGGCAGCTTCGGCTGGTGACACTGCGGGCACTCGCTGTACGTGGGCAGCGTTCCCTTCCACGTCGCTCGCCGCGCGTCCCGCCTCGACCTGCTCGTCTTCCGCTTCGGTACTGCCATGGGTCCCTTCCTTCAGTCGTCCAGCTCGAGCTCGTCCAGGATCTCCCACCGGGAATCGACATCCGGCCCGCAGGTGCACTCGCCGAGGTTGCGATCCCCGCCGCACCGCTCGCACAGTCCCAGGCAGTCCGGCCGGCACAGCGGCGAGAACGGCATCCCCAGGACCACCGCGTCGCGCACCATCGGCTCGAGGTCGATGTGGCCCTCGGTCACGGGGTACTCGTCGGCCTCATCGGATGCACCCGGCGCGAACAGCTCCCGGACCTCGACCCGGAACTCTTCCTCGAACGGCTTCAGGCACCGGGCGCACCGGTACGCGATCCGCCCCGACAGCGGCCCGCGCACCTCGACGCCCTCGATGACGGAGGCGAGTGTGATCTCCAGGCGGACCGGCTCCTCGCCGCGGGCCAGCTCGGTGCCGAGCTGGTCGAACCGCTCCTCGAGCGTCACCCGGCGGGCCGCGCCGGGCTTCTCCAGGAGATCCCGCACGTCGAGGAGGACCATCACGCCCTCTCCTCGGCCAGATGCTCCTCGGCCAGCGTCGTTCCGCGCAGCCGTTCGCGGCCCCGGCCGATCTGCTGAAGGGTCTTATCCAGCTGCTCCTGGATCCGGGACAGCTGCCCCTCCTGGGCATCCCGGATCTCGGCGATCTGCTCGAGCGCCCGGGTCAGCGTGGCCTCGAACGCCGCCAGCTTCTGATCCATGTAGTCCTCGGCCTCGTGCCGGATCTGTCGAGCCTGCCCGCGGGCCTCCTCCAGGATCCGCTCCGCCTCCTTGACCGAGGCCTTCACGATCTCCTCCTGGGACAGCAGCTTCGACTGCTGCTCCAGGGCGTCCTGGATGATCGCCTCGGCGTCCTTTCGGGCCTTGGAGAGGAGCTGCTCCCGGTCCTTCACCACCCACCGGGCCTGCTTGATCTCCTCCGGGAGGGCCGCCAGCATCTCCTGCACGAGCTCGAGGGCCTCCTCGCGGTTGATCAGCACCGAGGTCGACAGGGGCATCGACTTCGCCTCCATGATCAGCTCCTCGAGCTGCTGGATCCGTCCGGCGATGTCCACTACACACGCCCCTCCGTCACGCCCTCCATCAGGCCAGCCGCTCCTTCAGCCGACGCAGCACCTGCTCCGGAACCAGACCAGACACATCGCCGCCGAACCGGGCGATCTCCTTCACCAGCGAGGACGACAGGTACGACCACCGCGGGCTGGTGGGGACGAAGCACGTCTCCACCTCGCCCAGGTGCCGGTTCATCTGCGCCATCTGGAGCTCGTAGTCGAAGTCCGACACGGCCCGAAGCCCCTTCACGATCACTCCCACGCCTCGGGTCCTGGCGTAATCCACCAGGAGCCCCGAGAACGACTCGACCTCGACGTTCGCCAGGCCCGACAGCGACTCCCGGAGCATCTCCACCCGCTCGGCCACCGGGAACAGCGGCTCCTTGGCGGGGTTCTCGACTACGGCCACTACCACCCCGTCGAACAGGCCCGCGGCCCGCTGGACGATGTCCACGTGGCCGTTCGTGACCGGATCGAAGGTGCCCGGGCACAGGGCCGTCAGCGTCACGCCGCCTCCTGGAGGACGAGGATCCGGGTGTCTCCGTAGGTCAGGGTCCTGGCCACGATCCAGTGTACTGGAATGACATCTGTGCGATTCCCCTTCGGCCTGGTGAGGGCCACGGTGCCCCCCGGAGCCAACACATCGGCCAGATGGGTCAGCAGATCGCCCAGGACATCGGTTGGGAAGGCGTATGGGGGATCGAGGAAGGCCAGGTCGAACGGCCCCGGGTGGCGGACCAGGGCGGCCCGCGTGTCCGCCCGGACCACCGTGGCCCGGTCGGTCAGCCCCGTCCGTCCCAGGTTCTCCCGGACGGCCCGGATGGCGGCCGGGGTGGCGTCGACGAACAGGCACGAGGCGGCGCCCCTCGAGAGCGCCTCGATGCCGATCGCCCCCGTGCCGGCGAACAGGTCGGCACACCTGGCGCCGGGGACCCGGTCGCCCAGGCTCGAGAACAGGCCCTCCCGGGCGCGGTCGGAGAGGGGCCGGGTCCCCGGCGGCACTCTCGATAGCCGGACCCCCCGAGCGGTGCCGGCGATCACCCTCATGGCCGCGGCCGGGCCACCCCGAGGACACGGGGCCGCACCGGCGCCGGCGGGCCGTACGATGCCGGCCGGACCTCGACCTGGAACCCGGCCGAACACAACGCCCCGACCGTGTCCCGGTTCGGATGGCAGTTGCAGCCGCACCGGTGCCACAGCGGGGTGACGAGGTCCTGGACCCGCGCGGCCCTCGGCCGGCTCGATCGGACGTGCTCGTAGATCCGGACCTCGCCGCCGGGCCGGAGGACCCGCCGCAGCTCGGCCAGCGCCCTGGGGGGGTCGGCCACCGAGCACAGGACGTAGCACGCCACCACGGCGTCGAACGCGTCGTCCCTGAACGGAAGGTGCTCGGCCACACCACGAAGCACGGAGGCGGACGCCCGGGCCCGCCGGGAACGGCTCGCGGCCCGCCGGGCCATGGTCGGCTCGGGCTCGACCGCCACGACCCGGACGCCGGGCCCGTACAGGGCGAGGTTGATGCCGGTCCCCGCACCGATCTCCAGGACCGTGCCCCGGAGCCCTCGGACCAGCTCCTGGCGATGCTCCATCTCGGTTCGGCCGCCCAGCCGGACGACGAGGTCCCAGGCCCTGGCGAAGATCGGATGGCTCTTCACGAATGGAACAGCCAGTCGATCGAGTCGGCGAACCGCCGCTCCATCTCCGCGCGGAGCTCCGAGTGGCCGGCCAGTTCGGGGTCGGAGGCGATCAGCGCGAACGCGTCCTCCCGGGCCCGGCGGACCAGGTCGGTGTCCTCGGCCAGCCGGGCCAGCCGGAGGTCGGGAAGCCCCGACTGCCGGATATCGAACAGCGTGCCCTCGCCGCGCAGCCGGAGGTCCTCGTCGGCGAGCTCGAACCCGTCGGTGGTCCGGGCCATGGCCCCCAGCCGCTGCCGGGCGTCCTCATTCTCGGGAGCCGACTCGTCGAACAGGACGCAGGTCGACTCGTGCTCGCTCCGTCCGATCCGGCCGCGGAGCTGGTGGAGCTGGGCCAGGCCGAACCGCTCGGCGTTCTCGACCAGCATCACCGTGGCGTTGGGCACGTCGACGCCGACCTCGATCACGGTCGTGGAGATCAGCACGTCGGCCTGGCCGGCCCGGACGGCCTCCATGCGTGCCTCCTTCTCCTTCGGTCGCATCCGGCCGTGCAGCAGCGCGATCCGGAGGTCGGGGAACACCTCGGTGCGGAGGCGCTCGGCCTCCTTCTCCGCGGCGCGCACCTCGAGCCGGTTCTCCTCGTCGATCGCCGCGCACACCACGAACGCCTGGCGGCCCTGCCGGACCTGCTCGCGCACGAGGTCGTAGGCCTTCCGGCGGTCCGCCGCGGTTCGGACCACCCGGGTGCGGACCGGCCGGCGGCCGGCGGGGAGCTCGTCGAGCACCGACACATCGAGGTCGCCGTAGTAGGTGAGCGCCAGCGTCCGGGGGATCGGCGTGGCGGTCATGATCAGCACGTCCGGGGAGGCGCCCTTCTCCTTCAGGGCGATCCGCTGGTGGAGGCCGAACCGGTGCTGCTCGTCGACCACGACCAGCGACAGGTCCGCGAACTCGACCGCCTCCTGCACCAGCGCGTGCGTCCCAACCAGCAGATCAAGACCGCCCGAGGCGGCGCCTTCCAGGACGCGCTCCCGCTCCTTCCCGGTCACCGCCGAGGTCAGCAGGGCGTAGTGAGGCCCGTCCCCCTCCAGGAGCGAGGCCTGTGGCCCGTCGTTCGTCGGGCGGAGCCGCCGCCCCCCGATCGGGCCGAGCAGCGACTCGACGGTGCGGAAGTGTTGGCCGGCCAGGACCTCGGTGGGTGCCATGATCGCGGCCTGGTGGCCCGAACCCGCGGCGATCAGGCACGCGGACAGGGCCACCACGGTCTTCCCCGAGCCGACGTCGCCCTGGAGGAGGCGGTTCATCGGCCGAGCCCTGGCCATGTCCGCGGCGACCTCGTCCATGGCCCGCCGCTGTGCCCTGGTCGGCTCGAACGGCAGCGCGTCGATGAACCGCGGTACGAGATCCGTCGCCGGGACGTGAGCCACCCCATCGGTCTCCGCCTCCACCCGATGCTTCCGGAAGGCCACGCCGAGCTCGAGGAAGAACAGCTCGTCGAACTTCAGCCGCTCCAGCGCCCGGACCTGATCCTCGTCGGTCTCCGGGAAGTGGACGTCCCGGACCGCCTGGTGGAGCGGCGGGAGGTCCCGGCGATGCCGGACGTCCTCGGGGATGGGATCGGCCAGCAGCGGGACCCGTCGGAGCGCCTCGTGGACCAGCCGGCGGATCACGCCGGTCGACACGCCCTCGCCGGCCGGATGGACCGGCACGATCCGGCCGGTGTGGACCTGGTCGGCGCCGGCTCCGCCCAGGATCTCGACCGCCGGGTTCTGGACCCGCGGGCGGCCCCGGAACGCCGACACCTTGCCCGACACCGCCACCTCCTGCCCCTCGCGATGGCGACGGGCCGGCCACGACTGGTTGAACCAGGACAGGTCGAGGTAGCCGGTTCCGTCGAACACGGTCACGGTGACGATCGGCTGACGGCGGCGCGTGTACTGGGTGCGGATCCGGCGAACCGTCCCGATGACGGTGGCCTCCTGCCCGATCCTCAGGTCGCCCATCTTCGTCACCTTCGACCGATCGATGTACCGCCGGGGATAGTGGTGGAGGAGATCGGCCACGGTCTCGACGCCGAGCGACGCGAGGGGCTTCACGTACCGGCGGGCCCACCCGCCCAGCGCTTCGACCGAGGCCGATGGCACCAGGGCCCCGCTCACGCGTGGGCGCGAGGCGTCCGGGGGCATGCCGGGATTCTCGCACCGGCCTGGCGTCGAGGCGGGGATACGATCGAGCGGTGCGACGCCTCGTCGTGATCGGCGCCCTGGTCGTCCTGGCGGCGTGCTCTGGCGCCGCCGAGCGCTCGGCGGCCCCGCTGCCCACCGACCCGCTGGCCCTCCCCCGGGTCGACCCGGCGGGGTACCGGGCCATCCTCGCGGGACTCCGAGGAACGCCGGTCGTGGTGAACTTCTGGGGCTCATGGTGCGAGCCGTGCCTCGAGGAAGCCCCGGAGCTGGCCGAGGTGGCCGGGGAGTTCGACGGCCGCGTCCAGTTCCTGGGCGTCGACATCCTCGACGCCCGGGAGCCGGCCCGCGACTTCATCCGTCGCTTCGGATGGCCGTACCCGAGCGTGTTCGATCCGGACGACGCGATCAAGACCGACCTCGGGTACCTGGGCCAGCCGGTCACGCTGGTGTACGACCGCGGCGGCGAGGTGGCCTTCGACTGGGTCGGCGCCATCGACGCCGAACGGCTCCGCCGTGAGATCCGCGAGGTGCTCTGAGGCCTCTGTTACGTTGGGCCGGATGTCCGCGCCCGTCGCCCTGCTCACGGCGCTGATCCTCCTCGTCGGGCCGCTCTCGCCGGCGGCCGCGCAGGCGCCCTCCCGCGTCCGCCTGACCACACCGCCGGGCGGGTCCGTGCAGGTCCACGGGGAGTACCCGCCGGTCACCTCGAGCTGCGTCGACCCGTACCAGCCGCTGCTGCACGCCCGGTACCGGGGGACGATCGAGGTGGCACGGGCCGACGACGGCTCACTCCGGCTGGTCAGCGAGCTCTCGTTCGAGGACTACGTCAAGGGGATCGCCGAGGTCCCCCGGGACTGGCCCATGGCCGCGCTCAAGGCCCAGGTGGTGGCGGCCCGGACGTACGCCCTCAACCGGTACAACTTCGCCGAGCCGTCCGGCGACTGGGATCTGTGCGCCACCACCGAGTGCCAGGTGTACGTGGGGATGCGGGTCGAGGCGGGCCCCTGGGGGGACCGATGGGTCCGCGCGGTCGAGGAGACCGCCGGCGAGGTGCTGCTGTACCGGGGGGAGCCGGCCATCACCTACTACTCGTCCACGTCGCCGGGACACACGTTCGACGTCGAGGACGTGTTCGGCGGCGAGGCCCTCCCGTACCTCCGTGGGGCCGACGAGGAGGATGACGGCGCCTCGCCGCTGTCGCGGTGGCGGGTCGAGGTGCCGTTCGACGACCTGGCCCGGTTCCTGGCCGCCGATGGCCGATGGTCGGGAGCGCGCATCAGCGAAGCGGCCCCCGCCGACGGCGGCATCCGGATCGCCGGTCCCCGCGGCGCCGTGGTCGTGTCGAAGGACGACCTCCGCGACGCGCTGAACAACACGGCCTCGTGCCTGGCGCCGGACCGCTACCCCACCACCGAGCCCGACGGCTACCGGCTCCCCCAGACAGTTCCCTCGATCTGGTACCGGGCCCGACAGGAGGGCTCGTCGCTGGTCCTCCAGGGCCGGGGGTGGGGCCACGGGATCGGCATGGTCCAGTGGGGCGCGCACGGCAAGGCCAAGCGGGGCCTGCCGTACGAAGACATCCTGGCCGCGTATTACGGGGGGCTCCGTCCGCAGCCCGTCGACCTGCCGGGTCGGATCCGCATCCTGGTGGCCGAGGGGCTCCGGCGCGTCACGGTGGCCCCCTCCGCCGAGGTCGGCCTGGACCCGCCCGTCGGGGCGGCCCCGCCGTGGGTGATCACCGGCGGCCGCCGGCTGCGGGTCCGCCACGGACGCCCACCCGCACCGCTCCTCGAAGCGACCGGCTTCACCGCTCCGCCGGAGGCGGTGGCCGGGGCGCCGCTCCGAGCCCGGGTCGAGCTCAGCGACGACGCCCGGGCCCGGCTCGAGTACCTCCGCCAGGGCGAGCCGGTCGCCACCACGCCGTGGACGCCGTTGGAGGATGGCCCGGCCCGGATCCGGCTCCCGGTTCCGGCGCTCCCCCCTGGCGACTACGAGGTCCGGGGTGTCTTCGACGATGGCGTCGATACCGTCGCCTCCGACGCACTCCCGCTGGCCGTGGTCGCCTCCGTGTCCCCCGCCCCGACGCCTCCCCCGGCCACCGAGGCCGCGCCCGCACCGCCGAGCCGGGAGGACGACGACAGCGGCGCCATCGGCATCGGCCTTGCGGCCGCCGCCCTCCTTCTCGGGGTGCTCGCCCTGTTGACCCTGCGGCGCCGGAAGGGGTTACATCGAGCGTGATGTCGGTCCTCGCCGACCACGTGCCCCTCGACTCACGCGACTGGTTGCTCTCCCACGGGCTCCGGATCGCCATTGTCCTGGCCGCCGGGTTCCTCCTCCTGCTGCTGGCCCGGATGGCGGTCCGCCGGATGCAACACCGCCTCGAGGAGGCCCAGGGCGCCACCCAGGAGCTGAGCCTCCAGCGGGCCGCCACGCTCACGCAGGCGATCACCTACCTCGTCCGGGTGGTCGTGTGGACGCTGACGATCCTGGTCCTGCTGGGGGAGTTCGACATCAACCTGGGGCCGCTGATCGCCGGGGCCGGGATCGTCGGCATCGCCCTGGGGTTCGGGGCGCAGTCGCTGGTCCGGGACTTCCTGTCCGGCTTCTTCATCCTCCTCGAGGACCAGTTCGGGGTGGGCGACACGATCGAGGTCACGCTGGGCGGCGAGCAGGTCACCGGTAAGGTCGAGCGCCTCAGCCTCCGGACCACCGACGTGCGGTCGTTCGACGGCACGCGTCACACCATCCCCAACGGGAACATCCTGATGGTCGGGAACCGGTCCCGCGGCTGGGCCCGGGCCATCCTGGACATCAGCGTGGCCTACAACGAGGACCTCGAACGGGTGCGGGGCGTCCTCGAGGAGCTCTTCGCCGAGCTCCGAGAGGACCCCGACCTCCAGGGCTCGTTCTTCAGCGGTCCGGAGGTGTTGGGGCTGGAGGAGGTCGGCGAGAAGGACGTGGTCCTCCGGGTCACGGCTGAGGTGCGACCAACCAGGAAGGGGTCGCTGGAGCGCCTCCTCCGGCAGCGGATCAAGGAGCGGTTCGACCTGCGCGGGATCGCCGTCCCGGCCCGGGCCTGAGCACCCGTCTGCTACCCTCGTGGCGCCATGGCATCGGTCTGCGAGATCTGCGGGAGGCATCCCGGGTTCGGGATGAAGGTCTCCCACTCCCACCGCCGGTCGAACCGGCGGTGGAACCCCAACGTCCAGCGCGTCCGAGCCGTGATCAACGGCGTTCCCCGGCGGGTGAACGTCTGCACCAAGTGCCTCAAGGCCGGCAAGGTCCAGCGGGCCGTCTGATCTGCCCGGTTGACCGGGTTCGTCGTCCCTCGATAGGGTGGCCACCGTGCTGCGCCACGCCCGCATCGCCGCATCGCTTGCCCTGCTGGCCCTGATCCCGATCACCCGGTCGGCGCCGGCTGCCGGGCAGGGCTCGCAGCCCAACATCCTGGTCATCGTCACCGACGACCAGCGGGCCATGGACACGCTGGAGCACATGCCCCGAACGCTGGCCTGGTTCGCCCAGGGAGGGACCAGTTTCACCGAGGCGTTCGCCACGACCCCGCTGTGCTGCCCCTCCCGGGCGGCGATCATGACCGGCCGGCTGAACCACAACAACAACGTCCGCACGAACGGGGACCAGGCACAGCTGGATCACACCTCCACGGTCCAGCGGTACCTCAGCCAGGCCGGGTACCGGACCGGGATGGCCGGCAAGTTCCTCAACCTGTGGCCGGTGGAGCAGAACCCGCCGCACTTCGACCGGTGGGCCCTGCTCCGTCCGGAGAACTCCGGCTACTACAACGGCCGGTTCAACATCGATGGCAACGTCCAGACGGTCGCTCAGTACTCCACAGACAAGATTCGGGACTACGCGCTGGGGGTGCTCAACGCGTGGGAGTCGGACGATGCCCAACCCTGGTATCTGTACCTGACCCCGTACGCCCCCCACGACCCCGCCGACCCCGAGGCCCGACACGCTTCGGCCACGTTTCCGCTGTGGCCGGGAAACCCGGCGGTGTTCGAGGCCGACAAGAGCGACAAGCCCCCGTCGGTCAAGGGCGCCCGCCGGACCTACGAGGAAGCCCTGGCCACCCGGGACCTCCAGCTCAAGACGCTCCTGGCGGTGGACGAGATGGTCGACGCCGTCCTCCAGGAACTGGAGGCCCGAGGCGAACAGAACACCCTGGCGTTCTTCGTCTCCGACAACGGCTTCTTCTGGTCCGAGCACGGCCTCCGCGGGAAGGACCGGCCGTACACCGAGGCCATCAAGATCCCGTTCCTGATGCGGTGGCCGGGACAGGTGGAGGCCGGGGCCACCCACGCGTCCCCGGTGGCCAACATCGACCTCACGCCGACGATCCTCGACGCCGCGGGGATCGTCCCCGACGCGGCGTACCCGCTGGACGGACGGTCCCTCCTCCGACCGGGGGTTCGGCAGAAGATGCTGACGGAGTCGTGGCCCCCCGAGTCTCGGGGCCCGTGGGCCTCGACCCGGACCCCGAAGTACCAGTACATGGAGTACTACGACCGAGAGACCGGGGCGGTCCGGTTCCGCGAGTACTACGACATGGTCATCGACCCGTTCCAGCTCACGAACCTCTTCGCGGACGGCAACCCCCGCAACGACCCGTGGGCCCCGGCCCTGGCCCGGGAGCTCGAGGCCCTGAAGACCTGCGCCGGCGAGGTGTGCCGGGAGCTGTTCCGGGAGCGGGGGCTCCCACGACGGTGTCCCGGCGCCGCCGGGAAACGCGGGCACCACCTGGTTGGGTCCGACGCCAGGGACAGCATCGGCGGCCATCCGTGGCGGAACGTGCTGTGCGGCCGGAAGGGCCGGGACAAACTCCGGGGGAAGGGTGGGGCCGACCGGCTCCTGGGCGGCCCCGGCCGGGACGTCCTGGTGGCCGGGCCGGGCAAGGACCTCCTGGACGGCGGGCCGGGACGGGACGTGTGCCGAGGTGGCCCGGGCAAGGACCGGTTCAGGAGCTGCCGGGTCGAGTCGGGCTGAGCCCCGGGTCGACCGGGCCGATCCCCTGCCCGATCTCGAGGTGCCGCCGGATGGCCCCGGTCACGAAGGCCTTCCCCTCCCGGACCGCCTCCTCCAGGCCCTCGCCGCGGGCCAGGTGGGCGGTGATGGCCGCGCTCAGCACGCAGCCGGTGCCGTGGGTGTGCGGCGTGTCGATGCGGCTTCCGCGCATCTCCTCGACGCCGCCCGCGTTGACCAGGAGGTCGGTGGCGTCCGCACCCTCGAGGTGCCCGCCCTTGACCAGGACGGCCGAGGGGCCCAGCGCCAGGATGGCCCGGCCGGCCTCCTCCATGGCGTCCCGGTCGCGGACGGGCGTCCCGGCCAGGCCCGCGGCCTCGGGGAGGTTCGGGGTGACCAGGGTGGCCAGCGGCAGGATGCGGGTGCGCAGGGCGTCGACCGCGTCCTCGGCCAACAGAGGGTGTCCGTGCTTCGACACGAAGACGGGGTCGACGACCAGGTACGGGATCCGAACCTCCGACAGCGCCTCGGCCACGGCCTCGATGATGGCCCGCGACGCCAGCATGCCGGTCTTGGCCGCGTCCACGCCGATGTCGGTGGCCACCGCGCGGATCTGATCCCCGACGAGCCGCGGCGACAGCTCCTCGAACCCCTCCACGCCCTTCGTGTTCTGCACGGTCACCGCGGTGATCGCCGACATCCCCCACACGCCGAGCGCCTGGAACGTCTTCAGGTCGGCCTGGATCCCGGCGCCGCCGCCCGAGTCGGACCCGGCGATCGTCAGCGCCCGAGGGACGTCACTGCGGGGCAAAGTGGTCCCACCCCTTCGGCTCCAGCGGCTCCTCGAGGTCGCCCCGGATCGCGACCACGCCGGCCCCTTCGACCACCTCGCCGATCTCGGTCAGGCGGGTCCCGAACCGCTCGACCAGGACGCGGCGAACGTCGGCCACGGCGTCGGGCGGGACCGCAGCGAGCAGCTCGTAGTCCTCGCCGCCGTGGAGCGCCAGGTCCATGGGGTCGGCGTCGACGCGGGCTCCCAGGTCCACCAGCCCCGGGGCCAGGGGCACGTCGGGGAGCCGGACCCGGGCCCCCACCCCGCTCTCCTCGCAGAGCCGGGCCAGGTCGAGGGCCAGGCCGTCGGAGATGTCGATCATGGCTCGGGCGCCCCCGGCGGCCAGCGCTTGTCCTTCGCCGACCCGGGCCCGGGGTCGTTCGTGCAGGGCCAGGAGGGAACGGCCCCATTCGGTGGAGAGGGCATCGGTCCGGCCGGCGGCGGCGTCCCGAGCGACCCGCAGCCCCCCCGCCGACCCGCCCAGCGCGCCGGTCACCACCAGCGCGTCCCCCGGGCGGGCCCCCGACCGCGTGACCGCCCGCCCCTCGGCCACCTCGCCGTACACCGTGACCGAGACCACAGCCCGGTCGGCCCGGCTGGTGTCACCGCCCACGATGGCCATGCCGAACTCGTCGGCGGCCTCCCGCATCCCGCCGCACAGCTCCATCACCCAGGCGGCCTCGATCCCCCGGGACAGCCCCAGGGTGGCCAGGCCATAGCGGGGACTGCCGCCCATCGCTGCGACGTCCGAGACATTCACCGACACCGCCTTGAAGCCGAGGTCGTGGGGCGACGTCGCGCCGAGCTCGAAATGCACCCCCTCCACCAGCATGTCGGCGGTCAGCACGCCGTGGTGGCGGCCCGGCTCGACCACGGCGGCGTCGTCCCCGATGGCGATCACCACGCCAGGCGCCTCACCGGAGAGCACCCGGCGGATCCCGCGTACCAGCTCGAGCTCGCTCAGCTCCATCGACGCCCCCATTCGCGATTCCCCCGCCGCATCCACGATAATCCTCGCGTCGAAAGGAGGTCGACGTGCCCACGATCAACACGATGGAGCTGGAGGGGATCTCAGAGAAGTCGTGGGGCGAGGCTGCCCGCGAGGCGCTCCGTGAAGCCGCCCGGACGATCCGCCACATCAGCAAGCTGGAGGTCCTCGGCACCTCCACCGAGGTCGAGGACAACCAGGTCGTCCGGTACCGCACCCAGATCCGTCTGTACTTCGAGGTCGAGTCGGACCGCTAACCGGGGACGGCCCAGGCGCCTGGGGTAGAATCTGGGGCCTTCTGACCCGAGAGGAACCGAGGTGCAGCCCTTGCGCGTCCACGACAACCCCTCGCCCGAGCAGCTGCGAGCCTTCTCCGAGGAGATGCCCGCCTGCCGGATCACCGAGTTCGGGAGCGTGAACGTACAGACGCGGGCCACATCCCGGAGCGCCGGCAGCACGTACATCGTCACCGACGACCCCGAGCTCACCTCGGGCCAGACGCTCAGCCGGGACGAGTACGACCGGATCGCCCGGGCCCAGGACGAGCACATGGCCGGCCGGGAGATGGTCGTCGTGGACGGCTACATCGGCAACCTCGAGGGGTTCCGCACCCGGGCCCGCCTGACCATGGACCGGGCCAACGCGAACATCGCCGGGATGCAGCAGAAGCTGTACTACCCGCGCGAGGAAGCCGGCGGGGACTGGGAGCCCGAGGTCCACGTGATCTACACACCGAACCTGCCTGCCCCCGGATACCCCGACGAGCGATGCATCGCCGTCGACCTCGATCTCGGCGTGACCCGGATCCTTAACTCCGACTACTTCGGCGAATCGAAGAAGGGCGGCCTCCGGATGTGGAACCGCATCGTCTACGACCGTGGCGGGCTGGCCCTCCACGCCGGGTGCAAGGTGGTGCCGGCGCAGGGACGGGAACGGGTGTTCCTGATCATCGGGCTCTCGGGGACCGGGAAGACCACCACCACGTTCACCACGCAGAACGACTCCCTGCCGGTCCAGGACGACTTCGTCGCGCTGATGCCCGGCGGGCGTGTGTACGGGACCGAGAACGGCTGCTTCGCCAAGACGTTCTCGCTCGACCCCGAGCTCGAGCCGAACATCTACAACGCGGTGACCCGCCCGGATTCCTACCTCGAGAACGTGTACCAGGACGAGAGCGGCCGGGTGAACTTCTCCGAGACCTCGTACACGAAGAACGGCCGCGCGGTGTTCGGCATGGACGCCCTGGGCCGGTGGAAGGACCCCCGCGAGGTCGGCCTGGTCGACTACCTCCTGATCCTGAACCGCAACGAGAACATCATCCCGGCGGTGGCCAGGATGTCGCAGGCCCAAGCCGCCGCGTACTTCATGCTCGGCGAGACCACGGGAACATCGGCCGGCGGCAAGGCCGAGGAGGGCAAGTTCCTCCGGGTGCCCGGAACGAACCCGTTCTTCCCGCTCCGCCACGGCCAGCAGGGGAACCGCATCCTGGAGCTCCTGGCCTCGCATCCGATCGAGGTGTTCCTGATGAACACCGGCCGGGTCGGGGGGCCCCAGGCCGACGACCGGTCCAAGAAGGTGCGGATCCCCCACTCGTCGGCCGTGGTGAAGGCCATCGCCGAGGGAACCATCTCGTGGACCGAGGACGAGGACTTCGGCTACGCGGTGGCGGAGGCGGTGCCGGGGATCGACGACGCCGAGCTGCTCCAGCCACGGAAGCTCTACGACCGAGAGGGGCGGATCGACGAGTACCGCGCCCTGGTCGACCGGTTCCGATCGGAGCGGCTGGAGTTCCTGAAGGACTTTCCGGACCTGGACGAGGAGATCATCAAGGCCGTCGGCTGACGGCCGCTACGAAGCGCGGGCCTGGGGCCGGGGGGCCGCCACGCGGCGGACCCGCTTCTGCCGGGCCTTGGCCGGCCGGCGCTCCCGAGCATCCTGGACCACGGCTCGCACATCGAGCAGCTCGGTCCAGAACTCCCTGGCCACGCCGTTGGTCTCCATAGGCTGGTCTATCGGGCGGTCCCGGCGCCGCGGTGAGCACCGCTCGAGGCCATCTTCGGGATGGCCCGTGATGACTAGTCACTCAGCGGCGGGACAGCAGCAGGGCCGTGGCCAGACGGAGGGCCGCCATCCCCACGGGCAGGAGGGCGAACCACCGGATCCCCTCCGGGTGCTCGAAGAGCCCGTAGGCCAGGAAGAACCCGCCGAACGCGAACCAGAAGCCCGCCTTGGAAGCCTGGTGGACCGCTACCAGGAGCCGGTCCCCCGCCCCTTCGGCCGGGATCGGGTCGGCCAGCGACCGCCACGCCGATCCCAGGCCGATCAGGATCAGGGGGACGGCCACAACGACCTCGAGCATCAGCCGTGCTCGAGCAGCTCGACGACTTCGTCGTCGGAGGTCTGGGGGAAGCGCTCGTACCACTGGCCCACGGCGAAGAACGGCTCTGGCGTGGCCAGGGCCACGACCTCGTCGGCCTCCTTCGACAACCGGGCCACGGCCTCCGGGGGAGCCACGGGGACGGCCAGGATCACCCGGGACGCGCCCGCGGCCCGGGCCCACCGCAGCGCGGCCGCGGCGGTCCCGCCCGTGGCCACGCCGTCGTCGACCACCACCGCCACCTTGCCGGCCACGGGGACGGCCGAGCGGCCGCCTCGGTACGCCTCGGTGCGCCGGCGGATCTCCTCCTCCTGGGCCGCCACCTCGCCCTCGAGGTAGGCCTGCGACACGCGCAGCGACCGGATCATCCGCTCGTCGAGCACCCGGACGCCCGGGGCGATGGCCCCCAGGCCCAGCTCGGGGTTGGACGGCGCACCGATCTTGCGGGGGATCACGATGTCGAGGGGCCACCGCCGGACCCGCGCCACCTCGGCCGCCACCTCCACGCCACCGCGAGGCACGCCGAGCACGACGACGTCCTCCCCCTCCAGGTGCGTCAGGGCATCGGCGAGCCGGCGCCCCGCATCGATCCGGTCCCGGAACATGGACATCCGCTCAGCGGCCGTGGTCCTCGTCGCGGCGGGCCCGCTCCTCCTCGATCTCCCGGCGGTGGCGCTCCTCCTCGGCCTTGCGTCGGCGATCGGGGATGGCCCGGCCGGGGCGGGGCACGGGTTTCCGGACCCGCCGGTACGCGTCCATGGGCTCGTCGCGCTTGGGCACGGCTCGATTCTCCCTCTCCCAGCGGGAAGGCGCCCACCCCGGGTTGGGAGCGCCCATGGCGCTGGCATAGAATGTGGGCTCGCCGCGTCGGAGGAGGGTGAACGTGGTCCAGGCCTACATCCTGATCCAGACCGAGGTCGGCAAGGCCGCGCAGGTGGCCAAGGAGGTCGCCGACATCACCGGCGTCACCTCAGCCGAGGACGTGACCGGTCCCTACGACGTGATCGTGCGCGCCGAGGCCGGCAACGTCGACGACCTCGGCAAGCTGGTGGTGGCGAAGATACAGGCCGTCGAGGGGATCACCCGCACGCTCACCTGTCCGGTCGTCCACCTCTAAGACGACTCGGGTGCCGTCGGGGCATCGCCACGGCGAGCCTTCCCCCGCTCCAGTTCGTGGCGCTCCAGGGCCAGCCGGATCAGCCGGTCCACGAGCTCGGGATAGGTGACCCCAGAGGCCTCCCACAGCTTGGGGTACATCGAGATCGTGGTGAAGCCGGGGATCGTGTTGATCTCGTTCACCACGAGCCGCCCGGACGGCAGGAGGAAGAAGTCGACCCGGGCCATCCCCGCGGCGTCGATGGCCCGGAACGCGGCCACGGCCATCCGCTGAGCCTCCTCGAGGGTCTCGGCCGGGATGCCCGCGGGGACCAGTAGCTGAGCGCCGTGCTGGTCGAGGTACTTCGCCTCGTAGTCGTAGAACTCGTGGCCCTTGGGGACGATCTCCCCGGCCACCGAGGCCACCGGGTCGTCGTTGCCGAGGACCGAGATCTCCAGCTCCCGGGCCTCCTCCATGGCCTTCTCGACCAACGCCTTGCGCCCGTGCCGGAGGGCCTCCTCGACGGCCCGGGCCAGGTGGCCCGGCTCGTAGACCTTGGTCACACCGACCGACGATCCCAGCGCGGCCGGCTTGACGAACACCGGATAGCCGAGGTCGGCGGCCGCGGCCTCCACCGCCTCGGGGTCGTCACGCCAGTCGCGCTCGTGGACCACGACGTGAGGTACCACCTCCAGGCCGGCGTCGCGGAACAGCACCTTCTGGACGGCCTTGTCCATCCCCACAGCCGAGCCGAGAACGCCGGCGCCCACGTACGGGATCCCGGCGAGCTCCAGCAACCCCTGGATGGTGCCGTCCTCGCCGAGCGGCCCGTGGAGCATCGGGAAGACGACGTCGAACGGTCGGCGTTCGCCGGTGTCGGTCACGAGCTCGTGGGCACCCGGCTCCCTGGCCAGCGCGACCTCGGTGCCGGCGCCGGCGGCCACGGCCGGGAGCTCGCCCGACGCGCCCGGGGGAAGAAGCGGCGGGCCGGGGAGGAGGTGCCACCTCCCCTCCTTGTCGATCCCGACCGTGACGACCTCGTACCGCGCCGGGTCCAGGGCGCCGAGGACCGATCGGGCCGAGGCCACCGACACCTCGTGTTCGGCCGATCGGCCTCCGAACACCAGGAGGATTCGGAGGGGCCGGCTCACGCCTTCTCCAGCGCCCGCTCGAAGTCCTCCAGGACGTCCTGGGGATCCTCGATCCCGACCGACACACGGACCAGCCCGTCGCCGATCCCCACGGCCTGGCGCTCCTCACGGCTCAGCTGGGTGTGGGTGACGGACGCCGCGTGCGTCACGACCGTGCGGGTGCCGCCGAGACTGGCACCAACCGCGGCCACCTCGACCGAGGACTGGAACCGCTGTCCCGCTTCCAGGCCGCCGGCCAGCTCGAAGGCGAGCATCCCGGAGAACCCCCGGAGGATCCGGCGTGCCACCTCGTGGTCGGGGTGTGATGGCAACCCCGGATACCACACCCGGGCCACCTTCTCGTTGCCCTCGAGGAGCTCCGCAAGCCGTGCCGCGGTGGTGCAGTGGCGCTCCATCCGCAGCTCCAACGTCTGCACGCCCCGCAGTGCCAGCCAGGATTCGAACGCGTTGCTCACTCCCCCCAGGTCCGTGGAGAGCTCGCGGACCTCGTGCATCAGGTCGTCCGGCCCTACCGCGATCCCCGCGGTCAGGTCGTAATGCCCGCCGAGGTACTTCGTCACGGAGTGCACCACGATGTCGGCGCCGAAGGCGATCGGCGTGCACAGGTAGGGACTGGCGAAGGTGTTGTCGACGACCAGCCGGACGCCGCGCTCCCGGCAAGCTGTGCCGAGCGCGTCCAGGTCGCTCACCGGCGTGGTGGGGTTCCCGATCGTCTCCACGTAGCAGGCCACGGTGTCCGGCCGCATCGCGGCGACGAGGTCGTCGGCTCTGTGGCTCGGCGCCAGCGTGGCCTCGATCCCCCACCGCGGGAGGATGTTCGTCATCAGCGAGTGGGTCCCGCCGTACAGGCGAGGCGTCGTGACGAGGTGATCGCCGGATCGGAGCACGGAGGCCAACGCTGTGGTGATGGCCGCCATCCCCGAGGAGAACGAGACGGCCCGCTCCCCGCCCTCGAGGTCGGCCACGACCTTTTCGAAGGCCGCCCGGGTGGGGTTGTGCCACCGCGTGTACACGTACCCGGCGTCCTTGCCGGTCCGGATCAGCTCGGCCAGGGCCTCGGGGTCGTCGAACGAGAACGTGGCGGTCTGATAGATCGGCGTCGAGACCGGCCGGGCCTCGCCGAGCTCGGTCTCGGCTCGCATCGCCCTGGTGGTGAACCCGCGTCCGCGCTCCGCCATCAGCCCGTCAGGCCGCCCAGCGCTTCGGGTAGCGCTCCCGGAGGTCGTCGACGAGGAGCGAGAGCTGCGCCATGACCTCGTCCGTCACCTGTCGCAGAACGCCGGGGTCGCCGGCCCGGTCCTCGTAAGCGCTGAAGTCGAGCGGCGGGCCGGCCTTCACCCAGATCGGACGGCCGAACCGCACGCTGCGGCTGCCTCGCCGCCACACCGGAGCCGACCCCCACACCGCCAGCGGGATCACCGGGACGCCGGCGTCCAGCGTCAGCCGGGCGATGCCGGTCTTGGCCCGCATCGGCGAGAAGTCGGGGTTGGTGGTGACGGTCGCCTCGGGATAGACCGCCACGACCTCGCCCTGCCGCAGCGCCTTCTCCCCGAACTCCACGGGGGCGCGGTCGCCGGAGCCGCGCCGGACCGGGATCTGCCGGGCGCCCCGGAGCACCGGGCCGGCGATGGGGTTGCGGAACAGCTCCACCTTGGCCAGGAACCGCGGACGGCGGCCCGCCTTCACCAGGAAGTAGCCGTGAGCAAGCGGATCGAAGTGCGAGATGTGGTTGCAGGCCACCAGCGCGGGGCCCTCGCGCGGGATGTGCTCGAAGCCCTCGAACCGCCAGTCGAACCAGAGCCAGATCGGCGGGATCAGCACGCCCTTGGCCAGGCCCATCCACGGCTCCAACCGACCCACCTCCGGCCGGCATCCTAACAGGGGTCCGTTCGTCCGAGATGCGTGACCCTCCGAGCGCCCGGGCGTAGGATGGCTCCCCCATGCGGGTCATCGCCGTCCCAGTGAAGTCCCTCGAGCGGGCCAAAGGCCGGCTCGCGGCCGTACTCGAGCCGTTGGAGCGCGCCGCGCTGACGCTGGCGATGCTCGAGGACGTGCTCGACGCCTGCCTGGCCGTGCCGGGATGGCAGACGTGGGTGGTGTCCCCGGACGAGGCCGTGCTGGAGGTCTCCGCCCGCCGCCGGGCCCGCCCGATCGCCGAGGAGGACCCCGGACTCCTGGCGGCGATCCGGCAGGTCGAGGAGGAGGCGGCTGGGGCCGATGTGCTGGCCGTGGTCCTCGGCGACCTCCCGCTTCTCACCGCCCCGGCGCTGGAGCTCGCGCTGCACACGCTCGGCCCCGTCGTGGCCGTCCCGTCGGACTCGGACCGGGGGACGAACGTCCTCCTCCGACGGCCTCCAAGCGTGATCCCGGCCCGGTTCGGCACGGATTCGTACCGCAGACACCGCGAGGCGGCCGAGGTCCTCGGCGTGCCGTTCTCCTCGGTGGAGGCGCCGGAGATGGCCTTCGACCTCGACCGGCCGGCGGACATCCTCCGGCTGCTGGACGAGGGCGGGCGTGGCCGGACCCGGGCCACGTGCCTCGAGATGGGCCTGGCCGAACGGCTGTCGGTACGCGCCGAGTAGGATGACGCCGTGCCCCAGGGGACCATCAAGACGTACGACGTCGAGGCGCGCACGGGAAGCCTGCTGACCGACGATCAGGAAGAGATCGGCATCGACGTCGAATCCGTGGAGGGCGCCGGCATCCGCTACCTGCGCATCGGCCAGCGGGTGAAGTTCGACATCGCCGACGAGGGCGGTAACAAGATGGCCCGAACCCTCCGCATCGTCACGTTCGACTGAGCGTGGGGCGCCTCAGCGGCGGGCCGTTCGCCTGGCCCGGCGGCGCCTCGCCGCCACGGCCTCGCGGAAGGCCATGCCGGGTCGGAACGACGGCACCGTCCGGGCGGGGATCCTCACGGCCTCGCGGGTATGCGGGTTCCGGCCGGTCCGCGGGTTCCGCCGGACCCGCTCGAACGAGCCGAACCCCGAGAGGACCACGCGCTCACCCCGGGCCACTCGGTCCCGGACCACCTCGATGAGCGAGTCCACCACGGCGGCCACGTCCCGAGGCGGGATGTCCGTTCGCTTGACGATCTCCGAAACCAGCGACCCCTTGTTCACCTCGGCGAGGCTACGCTGGCACCCGCCGGCCAGTCAATCGCGAGCGTCCCGCTGGCCCTCTTCGTTTGACGTGTGCCTCTGCTCCCTTGACTTCTCCAGCAGAGCGAGCACCTCTGACTCCGGGTATCGACGGTGACCGCCGAGGGTACGGACGGAGGAAAGCTTGCCGGACCGTGCCCACCGCGTGACGGTCTTGGTATCCACCCGGAAGATGCTCGCCACCTCAAGGGGGGTGAGGAGACGCTCCGTGCCCTTCCGCCCATGCCCCGTCATATCTGGGATTCGGCGCGGATTCCCCCACAGTTTGGTCAGGACAGGTGTTCTCAGCGATCCCTAAGGGCCGCTCTCGGCCCGGTCGGAACACCAGTTCGAGCCCGCGGCCCCCCACCGTCCGCCGAACCTCAGGGCGAGGGGACCTGATCAGTTGGGGCCAAAGGTCCTCATGGCAAGAGATGACCAGACTGGCTTCCCTGGTAGGACCCGGTAGGCTCTGGGCGTCGTGCGAATCGCCGTCTTCAGCACGAAGTCATACGACAGGGACTTCATCAGCCGGGCCAATGCCGGTCACGGCCACGAGATCACGTTCTTCGAGCCACGGCTTGCGCCGGAGACAGCCACTCTTGCTGAGGGGTTCCCGGCGGTCTGTGTGTTCGTCAACGACGTGGTGAACCGGGAGGTCCTCACCACCCTGGCCGCGGGCGGTACTCGAGTCGTTGCGCTGCGGTCTGCAGGCGTCAACAACGTCGACATCGAGGCCGCTCAGGACCTGGGGATCTCTGTGGGCCGTGTCCCCGCGTACTCTCCCCATGCGGTGGCCGAGCACGCTGCGGCCCTTATCCTGGCACTGAACCGGAAGATCCACCGAGCCTACGCTCGGGTGCGGGAGGGCAACTTCTCCCTCGAAGGGCTGATGGGGTTTGACCTGGCCGGCCGCACGGTGGGCATTGTTGGGACCGGGAAGATCGGCACCGTGTTCGCGAGGATCATGTCCGGGTTCAGATGCCGGCTCCTCGCCAATGACCCATTCCCTAACCAAGAATGCCACGCCCTCGGTGTCGAGTACGTGGATGCCGACCGCTTGTTCTCCGAGTCGGACATCGTCGCCATCCACGCACCACTGACCCCCGAATCCTTCCATCTGATCGATGGGCGCGCCCTCGAACGAATGAAACAGGGAGCCATGCTCGTCAACACGAGCCGGGGTGCGCTCATCGACACCCGAGCCGTGATCGACGCCCTGAAGGACGGAAGCCTTGGTTCCCTTGGCATCGACGTCTACGAGGAGGAGGCTGACCTCTTCTTCGAGGACCTATCTCAGGAAATCATCAGGGACGACGTGTTCGCCCGACTGCTGACGTTCCCGAACGTGCTCGTCACCGCGCACCAAGCCTTCTTCACCCAGGAGGCGGTCGGTCGGATCGCCGCCACTACCCTGGAGAACGTCTCGAGCTTCGAGGGAGGGAAGGGCGTCGTGCATCCCGTGATGGCCGACAGGCCAGCTTGATTATTAGGAGCTTCATGGGCCCTCCCTCCGTGCGCCCCTAACAGCAAGGAGCAGGATCACCGATGCCACCACGAACCCGACGGTCAATATGATGCTCTCGAGCGGAAAGGCCTTCACCCCGGGGACGTCCGCGTTCGCCTGGAACACCCCAGAGGCCATCAGGTTGATCTGGTAGGCGGCGCCGAACACGCTGACCGCCGTTCCCATGACGAACCCAACCGGCCTTACCCGAAGGAGCAGCACGCTCGCGAGCACCAACGTCGGCGCGAGCAGCGAGAGATCGAGGGCGAACACGAGGTGCTGCCCCTCGACGGGAATGTCTTCCAGGAGCTGCCCGGTCGTGACGAACCGCAGGACCACGAAGACCCACAGCCCGCCCTGGGCAAGGCCCACCACGAGCAGGAACATTCCGATCGAACGCGCCACCACCTTGGAGCGAAACCCTCCACCGAGGCTGTCGACATCGAGGCCCCGGAGGGCGGAGACGAGAGCGAAGATCGAGATGGAGAACAATGCGACATGGAGAAGAAAGATGTCGTTGAATCTCGCCCCGAACACGAAGTAGGCGTAGTTGTAGACCGAGTAGCCCAGCATCCCCATCCAGCCAAGCGTCGCTCGTGTGGACCCTCGCGCCGACATGATCAGGGAAGTGATCAGCGCCGGCGCGACCAGCGCCATGGTCACCAGGTCGCCCGCCCGGAACGCCTCCCGTGCCCACGGGTCATCGGGGTACAGCCCCTCGACGAACAACCCGGCCGAGGAGGCCGCGAGCATCAGCCCGCCCACCGCGGCCGAGAGGACGTACGCGGCGCGCAAAGCCGTTCGTCCTGCCCCACGCACCTTCACCTGTCGAGCGTCTTCCGCGATCGTGGTCATCGCTCACTCCTTGCCCGGTGGAACTGCGCACGACGGTACACGGGGTCGTTCCGCCGTCGTGGGGCCGAAAGTCCTCCCGTCGTCGGGACGCACGGCCCCGTCGCCCAGCTCCGCCCGGCACCCGAAGGTCCCGAACACGCCAGGACCAGTGGCCCCCGCGGGGCGGAGCCCACGGGCGGATGCTCACGTCGGGAGGTGAACGCGATGCGTTCGAAGATGACGATCATGGCGATCGTGCTGGGCATCACGATCCTCTGCCTCGGAGTCCTCGCGGCGTTGATCGGTGCGATGGGGCCGTGGCTGGGCGTGGCCACGGGTGGGGGGATAGCTGCGGTGGTCCTGATCGTGTACCGGTTCACCGTCCAGCCGTGGCAGCACCGGTGGGGCGCGACCGACCAGGAGGTGCGGCGGTCGATGCCGGGAGACGAGATCCTCCCGCAGCCCAAGTCCACCACCAGGGCCATCACGATCGACGCCGCCCCGGAGCGGGTGTGGCCGTGGCTGGTCCAGATCGGCTACGGGCGAGCCGGCTGGTACAGCTACGACTGGATCGACAACGACGGAAGGCCGAGCGCCGACCGGATCGTCCCCAAGTACCAGAACCTCGAAGTCGGAGACCAGATCGTGATGGTTCCGGGGATGGGCCCTCGAGTTCGGGCCATCGAGCCGAACCGTTACATCCTCGGAGGGGACGAAGAGGCCGGGACCTGGTGTCTGGCCGTGTACAGGACCCCAGAGGGAGCGACCCGCCTGGTCAGCCGGTGGCGCCAGGACTGGCCGATCACGCCGGCCAGCGCGTTCTGGATCCTGATCTCAGATCCAGGCGCCTTCATCATGGAACGGAGGATGCTGAGGGGGATCAAGCAGCGGGCCGAGCGGGCGGCCGCGGGACAACGGAGCCTCGACTCGCCGCCCGTGGCGCTCACCGGGGTGGAGGAAGGACCGGAATGATCGCCGATCGCCACCGGAGCGTCTACGTCGAGCTGTTCTGGATCCCGCTCGGGGCAGGGGGCTGGTTCGTCCGGCTCAATGGTCGCCTGTACGAGGCGGTTCAGGCCTTCGTGGGGCGGCGGCGGCCCCTCGACCTGTACCACGCCGCGCTCGAGGTCCACGTGCCCGAGGGACGGTTCGTGATCGAGAACGCCTGGCCGATCCCGAACGCGGACGGGGGAACCCGCGGGGTGGTGGCGGAAGGCCCGGTCGGAAGCCCCAGCCTGGCTCGGTTCCGCTTCCTCCGATACGAGATCCGCCGGTGGCGCGACGGCGTCATCCCGGACGTGAAGGCGGCCGTGGGTGGGCCGCGGCGGGTCACCGACGATCTCGACGCCGCCCGCCGCGTGCTTGACCTGACCGGCTCCGTGCCTCCCCTGGTCTGGGGCCGTGATGAGCTCGGAGCCGGCGAGATGTGGAACTCCAACTCGGTCGTCGCCTGGCTCCTCGCCCGGAGCGGCATCCGCGCCGAAAGGCTTCAGCCTCCGACGGGCGGCCGCGCGCCCGGCTGGCGGGCGGGCATCCTCGCCGCCCGCGGGGTGGTGCCTGCTACGGCCGTAGCCGGAACGGCGGGTAGCGGTCGGTGGCCATGACGAAGGCGTAGGCCGTCACCCGGATCCCCCACCTGAACACGCCCTCGACGTAGTCGAACAGCCCGCGGGGATACCGGCCGGTGAAGAGGATGGCGAACCAGGCGATGATCACCGACAGCACCGCCCCGATCCACAGGACCGCCAGCACGAAGTAGTGCGGGATCGCCAGGAACCACTTCACCAGGGGAAGCCACCGGTTGAGGTCGCGCCGGGCGTCCGGATAGGGGAAGTCCAGACGGACGGACTGCTCCTCGTCGGTGGAAGGATAGCGGTCGTCCATCAACGCCAAGTACGCACCGACTCTGTTCGAGAATCGGAGGAGGTTGAGGTTCCAGTCGAACCACCAGCGCGGGTACTTCTGCCGGAACAGGATCATCAGCAGGGGCCCGAAGACCAGGAGGCCCCCCGCGCCGACGCTGGTGGCCACCACCGCGTCCCGGGCGGGGTCGTACTGGTAGGTCCACACTGCTCCCGAGACGGCGCCGAGCACGATGGCGATCGGGATGGCGGTGAAGAGACGAAAGGCCGTGGTGACCCGGTCGAGATCTCGGTCGGGATACTGCACCGAGAACCGGACCGGATGCTGGTCCTGCGCCATGACTCCCTCCCCTGGGTCGACGACTCCTCAGGGACATTCTGAGGCTTTGGATCGTGGCCTGCCCAATCACGAGGCGGGCGTTGCTAGGCTCACGGGGATGAGCGCGGCAGAGGGTGGTGGACGTCGGCGGGATCCCCTCATCGAAGCCGGCCTGGTCCTGGCGTCGGAGCTCTCGTTGCCCTCCATCTTGCAGAAGATCGTCGAGCTCGCCTGCCGGGTTGCCGATGCCAGGTACGGCGCCCTGGGCGTCCTGGATACCCAGGGACGGATGATCTTCGACTTCATCACCCATGGCATCACGGAGGAGGAGCGCCGGGCCATCGGGGACCTCCCGGTAGGGAAGGGGATCCTCGGCCTCCTCATCACCGAGGCCCGGCCGATCCGGATGGCCAGGATCCAGGACCATCCCCGGTCTGTGGGCTTCCCGGCGAACCATCCACCGATGTCCTCGTTCCTGGGAGTCCCGATGAAGGTTCGCGGTCGCGTCTACGGGAACCTGTATCTCACGGAGAAGCGCGGGACCGCGGAGTTTACCGAGGAGGATCAGGAGGCTGTTGTGACCCTCGCGGCGCAAGCCGGGGTGGCCGTCGAGAACGCGCGGCTCCACGAGGACCTGAGGCGCCTGGCCGTCCTCGAGGACCGGGAGCGGATCGCGCAGGAGCTCCACGACGGGGTGATCCAATCGCTGTTCGCCGTGGGCATGGGCCTCCAGGCGGCCGGCGCCCTGGCGCGGGACCCGGAGATCGTTCGGGATCGGCTGACCACCGCCGTGGATGACGTCGACCGGGTGATCCGTGATCTTCGGAACTACATCTTCGGGCTCGGTACCGGGCTGGCCGATCGGGAGCTCTCCCGGGCCCTCCACCACCTCGCGGATGAGCTGCGTCGCGGCTCGGACCTGGGGATCCGGGTGGAGGTCGACCCGGAGGCCGCGGCCGCGCTGGCCTCGCAGGCGGCGGAGGTCATCCAGTTCGCCCGGGAGGCCCTCTCGAATGCCGTCCGGCACTCTGGAGCGGCCACGCTCTCGGTCGTGCTGTCTCGGGCGAACGGCTCGATCACCCTGGAGATCGAGGACGACGGGAAGGGATTCGATCCAGCGGCGGCGGAAGGAGTGGGTCACGGCCTCGGGAACCTCCGGTCCCGGGCCGAATCCCTCGGCGGCGCGTTCGAGCTGGGCTCCGAGCCGGGGGGTGGAACTCGGATCCGGCTGGTGATGCCGGCATGACCGGGTGCTAGGGTCCGTCGTCGTGGGAGATCAGCCGATACGGGTCATGCTGGTGGACGACCATGAGGTCGTCCGTCAGGGCATCCGAGCCCTCCTCGAGGCCGCCGGAGGCATCGTCGTGGCGGGTGAGGCCGGCGGGGTAAGGGAGGCGGTCGACGTGGCGGCGTCGGTGCGGCCCGACGTGGTCATCATGGACGTCCGCCTGGAGGACGGCAGCGGGATCGAGGCCACCCGGGAGATCCGGGCGGCACGGCCCGACACCAAGGTCATCATCCTCACCTCGTTCGCCGATGACGAGGCACTGTTCGCCTCGATCATGGCGGGGGCCGCCGGCTACGTGCTGAAGCAGGTTCGGGGTGGCGAGCTGGTCCGGTCGGTGAAGACGGTAGCGCAGGGTGGATCGCTTCTCGATCCCGCCGTCACCGGAACGGTCCTGGACCGGCTTCGCAAGGGGAAGCACCTCCTCAAGGACGAGAGGCTGGCCCGCCTCTCCCCTCAGGAGGAGCGGATCCTGTCCCTCGTCGCCGACGGCAAGACCAACAGGGAGATCGGGGACGAGCTGCACCTCGCCGAGAAAACCGTCAAGAACTACGTCTCCAGCATCCTCTCCAAGCTCGAGGTGGCCCGGAGGGCCGAGGCTGCCGCCTACCTGGCCCGCCACTCCGGTACCCCCGGCGAATAGGGCCGAAGGTCCCCCAGGGTCCCGTCCAAGAGGGGTCGTCCGCCTCATGGCTCCGCCTTCCTCAGCGCCGATGCTGTGTCCAACGAAAGGAGGTGGGCCACATGACCACCGGAGTGATCGACGGCAAGACCGAGGTGAACCTCGACGGACGGCCCGCCGTTGAGGTCGTGCGCGAGCCCGAGGCGGTCAAGGGCGCCCGGTTCTGGGGCGTGCTGCGGATCGCCATGGGGACGACCTTCCTGTGGGCCTTCCTGGACAAGGCGTTCGGGCTGGGGTTCTCCACGGGGCGCCTGGAGAACGGCGGGATCGACTTCTTCGGTCCCGACGCCTGGATCAACGGGGGCTCCCCCACCGATGGGGTCCTCCAGTTCGCGGTCCACACCAAGGGGTTCCTCGTGGACTTCTACCAGG
>CALAEC010000281.1 GCA_937890785.1 uncultured Actinomycetes bacterium | reverse complement strand
GGACGGCCGGATCCTAGTAGAGCCGACCGACCAGGAGCTCGAGGAGGCCCTGGCCTCGATCCCTTCCTAGGCCGTCCGCTCCAGGATCCACAGCCCCGTGTTCATGTCGCTGGCGTAGATCAGGCCGGTGGCCTCGTCCACGACCACGCCCCACACCTGAGGCGTCTGCGACAGGACCCCGCGCTGCGAGGGCTTCACCGGGTTCTGGCCCGCCGGCGGGACGAAGAAGGCCACCTCCTCCGGGGCCGTCGGGTCGCTCGCGTCCACCACCCGGACCCCGTCCGAGTACCACGAGATGTAGGCGTCGGTCCCCACCAGGTACACGTTGTGGATCGTGTAGTCACCGGACGCCGGGGTACCGATCGACATCGAGTTCGGGGTGCGGTACTCCCCGATCTGAGCGGGCGCGGAGCGGTCGGAGTAATCGTAGACCCGCATGTATCCCCACCCGACCTCGATGCCCGGGCCCGAGTGCGGACAGAAGTCCTCGTCGGCCGTGAACAGCAGCTCCCGGTCGTCGTCGAACATCGACGAGTGCGCGTCGCCGTCCTCGTCGGCCTCGTAGTCGGTGTCGCCGAGCAGCGCCGGGCTGGCGGGATCGGTCACGTCGAGGGCCACGTACCCGCTGTCCCAGTAGGCCAGGAACACCTCGGTCCCGTCTTCCGACGGCTCCGCGCCGTGTCCGAACACGGGGTCCGGGTCACACCCCTGCCCCGGGCCCAGCGGCCCCCCGGCGTCGTGGAGCACGCCCCAGTCCGACACCTCGAACGGGTTGTTCGGGTCGGTGATGTCGATCAGCCGGAAATCACCCTTGTCCTGCTGGTCTCGGAACCCCGTCGGGGAGAGCGAGTCCGGGTACTCGCTGGCCGGCACCGTGGCGTAGGCGAAGGTCCGGCCGAGGTCCGCCCGGTGCTCGATCTCGAACTCGTGCAGGCCACGCGTGCAGCACCCCGTGTCGGCGAACCCCAGCTCCACCGGGTTCGCTGGGTCGGTGACATCCCACAGCATCAGGCCGCGAGGGAACGAGGTGTCGTACCGGGACCCGCCGCACACCTGGATGCCGCCGGCGGCGATATCGCTCCCGGCCATCGGCCCGGACTGGGCCGTGTACACGACCACGTCCTCGACCGAGGTCCCCTCGGGCTGATCCAGGGTGGAGACCATCTCCGGGTTCGAGGGATCGGTCGAGTCGATCACGGCGATGCCGTTGTTCGCGTCGTCGGGGCAGAACCGCTGCTTCGATCCCTGGGCCCAGTCGGTGAATCCCCACCGCCCCACGTAGGCGAACCCGTCGTGGAACCACACGTCGGCGTTGAACCCTCGCCCGCCGAGGTCGTGTTGCCCGACCACGGCGATGCCGGAGGCCTCCCCGCCCTTCTGGCCCCCCTTGAACTGGGTGGTGGCCTGCTGGAGGCGGTGGAGCTCGTCCTTCAGGAGTTCATCCGAGTTCTTCGGCGCCGAGAGGGCGCCGGAGGCGACCACGATCAGCATGACCGTCGCCAGGATCGTCCCGAGCGTGAACCTGCGCATCGCGCCACCTCCCGGTCCGGGGAAGCTCCATTACGTCATAGGTCCCCGCTGGGTTCAAGTCGGCGCCAGCCGCCAGAAGTCCCCGGTCAGCCCGAGCGAGTCGAACAGGGCCTGGGCCTCCTCCGGGGTGCGGCGCCGCCACTCTCGATCCATGCGGTTCGAGTACCACGCCATGGACAGGCTCCACAG
Source organism: uncultured Actinomycetes bacterium (assembly GCA_937890785.1). Taxonomy (GTDB): domain Bacteria; phylum Actinomycetota; class UBA4738; order UBA4738; family CALAEC01; genus CALAEC01. The sequence continues at coordinate 95 of CALAEC010000281.1, read as the reverse complement.
CTGCTGCAGGGTGAGGGTCGCCCCCATCGGTCCGTGGCCGGCCCGGACCCACGCCTCGAGGTGCTCCTCCGACCGGAAGAGCAGCATCGTGCTTC
>CALAEC010000280.1 GCA_937890785.1 uncultured Actinomycetes bacterium | reverse complement strand
ATCCTGTGGGGGTTCATCGCGGTGCTGTTCTTCCGGTGGCACCGGCAGGAGGAGCTCGGGGGCACCGACGAGCCTGTGTGGCAGGACGTGGAGCGCCACCTGAGCCGGCTGGAGGCGCCGTGAGCGCCGAGCCGCGACGCCGGGTGCTGCTCGGCGTGGGCATCCCGCTCGCGGCCTTCGTGTTCCTGGCCGTGCTGATCCTGGCGTTCTCGCGGATCCTGCTGGCCGTCCCCGAGAGCCTGGCGCCGTGGGTGGCGCTGCTGTTCGCCACGAACATCCTGGTGGGGTGCGCCCTGGCGGCCACGATCCGGGGAACCCGCGGCTTCGCGTTCCTCATCGTCGTGCTGGTGGGCACGATCCTCGGCGGTGGCATCGCCGGAGCCGTGATCGGGGAGCGGCCCGTCCACAGCCTCGTCGAAGAGGCGGCCGGGCCCCCAGAGCCTCCACCGGCCCCGCCCGCAGAGAGCCCCCCACCGGAGCCGTCGCCGACCGAGGAGGCATCACCCGGCGAGGAGGAGCCCACCACCGAGGCGCCGGGCGGCGGCGCCGTCCCCATCGTGGCCGAGGGCGTCGCCTTCGACGTTACCGAGCTCTCCCTCCCCGCGGAGGGCGAGGTGGTCATCGCGTTCGACAACCGGGACCAGGGCATCCCGCACAACGTCTCGCTGTACTCCGAGGCCGGCGATCCGGCGTTCCAGGGCGAGATCATCACCGGCCCCGCGACCATCGAGTACCGCTTCCCCGCGCCGCCCCCGGGCCCGTACCAGTTCCGGTGCGACGTCCACCCCCAGATGCAGGGGACGGCCACGGTCGGCTGACGGGCGCCGCTACGCGTACGAGTGCAGGCCGGCGATCACCGTGTTCACCACGACCAGGTTGAACACCAGCGCGCCGAAACCGACCAACGCCAGCACGGCGGCCCGTCGTCCTCGCCACCCGACCGTGGCCCGGGCGTGAAGGTAGCCGGCGAACGCCACCCAGGTGACGAACGACCACACCTCCTTGGGATCCCACCCCCAGTACCGGCCCCACGCCTGCTCGGCCCAGATGGCCCCGGCGATCACGGCCATCGTCCAGATCGGAAAGGCGAACACGATCGTTCGGTACGCCATGCGGTCGAGCTCGGCCGCGACCGGCAGCCGGCTGCGGGCCCGTGCCGGCGCCCGCGCCTCCTCGGCCTGGTCGGTCGCATAGTCCTCGGGGCGCTCCCCTGCCGCCCCCACCAGCGCAGGCTCCCGTTCCGTCACGAGCGCCGGGGTCGAGCGGCGCTCCCGCCGCTCCTGCACCAGGTACAGCACGGTGAAGACGGCCCCCAGGATGAACAGCGCCGACGCGAGCACGGCCAGGACCACGTGGATCCGGAGCCAGTACGAGTTCAGCGCGGGCACCAGCGGGCCGGGCGGGACGTAAAACATGATCGCCCCGGCCATGGCCAGGACCGCGGCACCGATGGCGAAGCCGCGAACGGCCTCGGTTCGCCAGACTCGCTCGATGACCAAGAGATACGCGCCCACGATCAGGAGGCCGAGCACGCTCGCGTACTCGTACATGTTTCCCCACGGGACCCGGCCCGCGGCCAGCCCCCGCGTCACCACGGAGATCGCGTGGGTGGCCAGGCCGATCAGCGCCACCGCCCGACCGACGCCCAGCGAGCCCGGTCGCCGGTAGGCGAGGTAGTGGAACGAGACGACCGCCGCGGCCAGGTACAGCATCAGGGCGGCGCCGAACGTCACGTTCGAGGTCGTGGTCAAGGCGCCGTCGCTCACCGCTCCACCCTACTCAACTCGCGGGCGAGATCGTCGAACTCCTCGGCGAACGCCGCTCGCCGCTGGAGGGCGAACCCGCCGACCTGGAGGCGCGTGCCGGCGCCGTCGGCCCCGACGGCCCGGACCCACACCCGCCGCCGGCTCGAGGCCAGCGCGGGCACCAGCCCCGCCAGGAGCAGGATCGCCGCGACGAGCATCAGGCCGGTGCCTGGATCCCGCTTCACCAGCAGCTGGGTGTACTCGCGCAGGTCCCGGAACGTGATCTCGATGCCGCCGGGGAGCTCGGCCGTCTGCCCGAGCCCCAGGCCCCCGTCGAGCCACGGCTCCAGGCCGGTGGTGTCGAGGGTGAACACGCTCTGCGCGGCCGTCAGCCGGAGGTCGCCACGCCAGGCACGCCAGGTCAGGAAGGGATCGCGGACTTCCAGCATCGGCGCGCCGGCCAGGCCGGCCAGGGGATCCGGGAGCAGGCGGAAGGCCAGCCCGATCTGCGGCTCCAGCGACGGCAGCTTGATCACGCCGCGCCAGGGCCGCCGCTGATCGTTCGGCGTGTCGGTGACGAACACGACGGGCCCCGACGCCACCAGCCGGCCCTGGTGGCGGACCTCGATCACCGGCGCCCACCCGTACCCCTGCTGGAACAGCTTCAGGCCCTCGACCGACAGCGGCTGGTTGACGCGGATCTCGCTCGGCGTCGAGGGACCGCCGTCCGCACCGGTCACCTCGACCCGGGACACGAAGTCGCGCGGCAGGCCGTCGGGGTAGTACGTCGCGTCGAAGTCCTCCAGCCGCGCCTGCAGCCCGGTGTGCATCCTCTCGGTGAAGAACCGGCCCTCTTCGGGCGGGAGGTCGTACGACGCGTGGGCTTCGGTCCACGTCTCACCCTCGACGATCGTGGCCACACCGCGGAGCCCGAACCCCTTGCCGTACACCGCGCCGACCAGGATCAGGAACAGCGACCAGTGGAACAGCAGGCTCCCCCACTCCCGGGCGCCGCCCTTCTCGGCCGCGAGCCCGGGATCGGTCGCCGCCACCCGGAACCGGCGGCGTCGGAGCACCGAGCGCGACCGCGCCAGCACCGCCTCGGGCGCGGCGGGCACCACCGCCTCGGCGAAGTGACGGAGCCCATTGAGGTCGCGGACCGGCTGGGGCCGCGCCCGCATCCCACGCACGAGCGCCCGGGTTCGAGGCACCAGGCAGGAAGCCAGCGAGATCAGCAGGAGCACGTAGGTCAGCGTGAACCACCACGAGCCATACACGTCGAACAGGCCCAGCGCGCGGTACACGCGCGCCAGCAGTGGCCTGGTGGCGAACAGGTCGGCCACGGCGGCCGGCGCGGTGGGTGCCTGGGGCACCAGCGAGCCCGCAACGCTGGCGGCGCCGACGACCAGGAGCAGGATCAGCGCGGTCCGCATCGACCGGAGCGTGCGCAGGACCGATGCCAGCGGACGGTACAGAGCTTCCGAGGTCGACGCCATGGAGGACCGGCCCGATGCTACACGCGCTCAGATCGGCGGCGTGAAGCCCTGGACCAGCCGAAGGATGCCGAGCCGCGAGAGCAGGGGGACCCACAGGTCCAGCGCCAGGAGGACGCCGATCCCCACGAGGACGACACCGCCGGTTCCCGCGAACCAGTGGTAGTTGCGCTTCACGAACACCAGCGCCCCGGTGAGCCTGCGCACCCCCAGCCCGATCAGCACGAACGGCAGCCCCAGGCCGAGCGAGTACGAGAACAGCAGCACGGCCCCCCACAGCCCACCCCCCTGGGCCACGGCCAGCCCCAGGATCCCGGCCAGGACCGGCCCGATGCACGGCGTCCATCCGGC
>CALAEC010000279.1 GCA_937890785.1 uncultured Actinomycetes bacterium | reverse complement strand
CCGGTTCGGAAACGGCTTCGTGTTCCTGCGATACCGCGCTCCCTCCTGAGCCGGCGGGCATCCGGCGTGTCGTGCGGTAGGTTCGTCTCCATGGCGCTGCCGTGGAAGCGGTTCGTGGCCCTCGGCGACAGCCTCACCGAGGGCGTCGGGGATCCCGACCGGCGCGGCCGGCTCCGCGGGTGGGCCGACCGGCTGGCCGCTGCCATGGCGTCGGTGGAACCCGACTTCGGCTACGCGAACTTCGCCGTGCGCGGCCTGCCGGCACCCGAGGTCCGCCGGACCCAGCTCGAGCCCGCGCTTCGGCTCCGGCCCGACCTCGCCAGCGTCCTGGTGGGCATGAACGACCTCCTGGAGCCGCGGTTCCGCCCGGCCGCGTTCGAGCGGGAGCTGGGGGCCATCGTGGGACCGCTGCACGAGCAGGGCGCGCTGGTCCTCACCGCAACGTTCCCCGATGTGACGCTGTTCTCCCCGCTGCCGAACCGCATGCTCGGGGGCGTCCGCTCCCGGCTGCGGGCCGCCAGCGCGGCCGTTCGGTCGGTGTCGGAGGCACACGGCGCGCTACTCCTCGACCTCGAGGCCCTCCCGGAGGCCCGCCAGCGCGAGGTGATGAGCGTGGACCGCCTCCACCCCAGCCCCCACGGGCACGTCCTGCTGGCCGGGGCGTTCGCCGAGCTCCTGGAGCGGCACGCCGGCGTCCCCATCCCCCGGCCGGACGGCACCGAGCTGGCCGGGCGCCTCCCCCAGCTCACCTGGCTCCTCCGACAGTTCCGCCCAGCGGAGGTGGCTCGGTTCGTGTACCGCTTCTACCTGTCGCCCCGCCGCGGGACCGACCCGTAGTGGGACGGGCCCGCGCGGCTGCCGGCAGCCTGGTGTTCCTGGTGCTGGCCCCGGGCGTGGTGACCGGCGTGGTCCCCTGGCTGATCACCAGGTGGGAGACCGATACGCCGGCGCCGTGGTGGGGACCGGTGCGCGTCGCCGGCGTCGTGCTGATCGCCGCAGGCGCACTCACCCTGCTGCCGGCGTTCGTGCGGTTCGTGGTGGAAGGCATCGGCACGCCCTCGCCGGTCGCGCCCACCGGACGCCTGGTGGTCGGCGGTCCGTACCGGTACGTCCGCAACCCGATGTACCTGGCGGTCCTGGCGCTGGTGGTCGGGCAGGCCCTGACGCTCGGGCGCCTCGAGCTCCTGCTCTACGCGGCCGCGCTGGCGGTGGCCTTCGTCGCGTTCGTCACCTGGTACGAGGAGCCGACGCTGCGCCGCACGTTCGGCGATACGTACGAAGCGTACCGGCAGGCCGTGCCGGCGTGGTGGCCCCGCCTCCGGCCGTGGGACCGGACCGTTCCCCGGCCCCGGTGACCCTGGCCACACCCTGCTAGGGTCGAGTGGAAGGGAGTGGTACGCATGCTGCAGATCACCGAGGCGGCCGAGGCCGTCATCAGGCAGGTTCGCACCGAGAACGAGGTCCCAGACACCGCGGTGCTCCGCATCACCCCCGTCGAGGTTCCGGGCGGCGCGGGGATCGGGTTCACCTTCACCGACGCGCCAACCGAGGGGGACCGCGACATCTCGCGCGGCCCCGAGTTCACCGTGTTCCTGGCGTCAGAGCTGGTACAGCCGCTCGACAATGCGGTCCTGGAGGCCGCTCCGCCAGAGCAGGGCGGGTTGGAGCTCCGTGCCCAAGGACAGCTGCACGACCACGATCACGACGGGCACGAGGGCCACACCCACGACTGACTCCCTCCAGGAGTACCGCCGAAAGCGCGATCGGCGTCGGACGCCCGAGCCGGCCGGCGGGCGCCCGGGTCGGCGCTCCGGCCGCCGGAAGCCCCGCTTCGTGATCCAGCAGCACGACGCCACCGCGATGCACTGGGACTTCCGGCTGGAGGCCGAGGGCGTGCTGAAGTCGTGGGCCGTGCCGAAGGGCCCGTCCACCGACCCGCGGGAGAAGCGGCTGGCCATGCCCACCGAGGACCATCCCCTCGACTACGCCACGTTCGAGGGCGTCATCCCCGAGGGCGAGTACGGGGGCGGCCCCGTCATCGTGTGGGATCACGGCACGTACCGGAACCTGACCGAGAAGAACGGCCGGGAGATCCCGGTCGAGGAGGGCGTGGCCGCAGGCCACGTCAAGGTGTTCCTTGAAGGGAAGAAGCTGCGGGGGGCCTATGCTCTGACCCGGACCGGGACGAAGCCCCGGCCCCGGTGGATCCTGGTCAAGACGAAGGACGAGCACGCCGACGCCCGCCGCAACCCGGTTCGGACCGAGCCGCGGTCGGTGATCAGCGGGCGGACCGTCCGGGAGATGGCCGAGGGGTGAGCGGCGGCCTCCTCGACGCCCTCCCCGCCGAGGAACGGGCGCTCCTGCGGCGGCAGCGCCACCCGGACTGGGTCCAGCCGATGCTGGCCACCCTGAGCGAGCGCCGGTTCTCCGATCCCGACTGGCTGTTCGAGCGGAAGCTGGACGGCGTGCGCGGGATCGCCTTCCGCCACAGACGGAAGGTCCGACTGCTGTCCCGGAACCGTCTGGACATGGGTCGGTACTCGAGCATCGTCGATGCCCTGGCCGACCAGCCCGCCGAGGACTTCGTCGTCGACGGGGAGGTGGTCGCCTTCCGGGGGCGCCAGAGCGGCTTCTCGGTCCTGCAGCAGCTGGGCCGCGGCGGCCGGGTCCGCATCGCCTTCCATGTGTTCGACCTGCTGCACCTGGACGGACACGACCTCACCAGGCTCCCCACGCGCCGTCGGAAGGCCCTCCTCCGTGAAGCCCTCCGGTTCGACGACCCGATCCGCTACCTCCACCATCGCCGTGAGCACGGCGAGCGGTACCACCGCGAGGCCTGCGAGAAGGGATGGGAGGGCGTCATCGCCAAGCGAGGCTCGGCGCCGTACACCGGCGGGCGATCGACCGACTGGCTGAAGCTGAAGTGCGTGCTGGACCAGGAGTTCGTGATCGGTGGGGTCACCGACCCGAGGGGCTCGCGGACCGGCCTGGGAGCCATCCTGGTCGGCTACCACGAGGACGGCGAGCTCGTGTACGCGGGGAAGGTGGGGACCGGCTTCAACCAGGAGCTGCTCCGGGAGCTTCGGAGGAAGCTGGATCGCCTGGAGCGGGCCACACCGCCGTTCACGCGAGGGATCGAGCACCTGCCGGGCAAGGACGTTCACTGGGTCCGGCCGGTCCTGGTGGCGCAGGTCGGGTTCGCCGAGTGGACCCGCGACGGCCGGCTCCGCCATCCGCGGTTCCAGGGACTGCGGACGGACAAGGATCCCCGCGAGGTCGTCCGGGAGCGTCCCCGGGCGGCGCGGTGAGCGAGGAGCGACGGGTGCGGGTCGGACGGCGCTCCATCACGATCACGCGCCCGGACAAGGTGCTGTTCCCCGACGACGGCATCACCAAGGCCGACCTGGTCGACCACTACGTGCGGGTGGCCGACGTGATGCTGCCCCACGTCCGCGACCGCCCCGTGTCGATGAAGCGGTACCCGGAGGGGATCGAGGGGCAGGTCTTCTACCAGAAGCGGGTCCCCGACTGGTTCCCCGACTGGATCCCTCATGTCGAGGTCCGAACGAGCAAGGGGCCGCACGTGTACGCGGTGATCGCCGACGCGGCCACGCTGGCGTTCCTGGCCAACCAGGCCTGCATCGAGCCGCACACCTGGCTGTCGCGCGCAGACCGCCCTGACCACCCCGACCTCGTCGTGTTCGACCTCGATCCCTCGGCCGACGACCTGCCGATGCTGCGCCGGGGGGCCCGGGCGATGCGAGGGTTGCTGGAGGAGGCCGGGCTGGTGCCGTTCGTGAAGACCTCCGGCTCCAAGGGGTACCACGTGGTGGCGCCGCTCGACCGCAGCGCCGACCACGAGACCGTGCGGATGTTCGCCGAGGGGGTGGCCGAGGTCGCGGTCGACCGGCACCCGGACGTGTTCACGACCCAGTTCCGCAAGGCCAAGCGGGGCGACCTGGTGTTCCTCGACGTGATGCGCAACGGGTACGGGGCCACGGTGATCCCGCCCTACGCGGTGCGGGCGTTCCCGGGAGCGCCGGTGGCGGCGCCGATCGAGTGGGACGAGCTCGGCCGGGTGGAGCCGCGCACGTTCACCATGACCACCCTTCCCCGTCGCCTGGCCCGACGGGGCGACCCGTGGGCGGGGGTCCGGCGGCGGGCTCGGGCCCTCGGCGACCCCGACCGCCGCCTGGCGCGGCTCCACGACTAGAGCCGCGGCCGGGGCGCGCCGTCGTCGTCGACTTCGTTACCCTCCGGCCGTGCGGTCTCGGAAGATCGTCACGATCGCCTTCACCGACGTGGTGGGGTCCACCGCGCTCGGCGAGGGCCTCGACCCCGAGGTCCTCCGCCGGGTGATGACCACGTTCTTCGAGCGGATGCGGGCCGTCCTCGAGCGGCACGGTGGCAGTGTGGAGAAGTACATCGGCGACGCCATCGTGGCCGTGTTCGGGATCCCCGAGGTCCATGAGGACGACGCCCTTCGCGCCGTCCGCGCGGCCTGGGAGATGCGGGGCGCCCTGGACGAGCTGAACGAAGAGCTCGCGGCCCGGCACGGCGTCCGGATCGAGACCCGGACCGGCATCAACACCGGCGAGGTGCTGGCCGAGGAGTCTCGGGCCGCGGCCCCGCTCACCGCCGACGCCGCCAATACGGCGGCCCGCCTGGAACAGGCCGCCCCGCCCGGCGGCATCCTCCTCGGCGATCCCACCTACCGGCTGGTCCGGGACGCGGTCGCCGTGGAGCCAGCGGGTGATCTCGAGCTCCGAGGGAAGGCGAAGCCGCTCCCGGCCTGGCGCCTGGTCGATGTGGCTCCCGAAGGCCCGGGCGTGGCCCGGCGCCTCGACTCGCCGATGGTCGGTCGGGAGGCCGAGCTCGACCTCCTGCACCGGACCTTCGACCGGGCGGTGGCAGAGCGGGCCTGCCGGTTGATCACGGTCGCGGGCGCGCCCGGCGTCGGCAAGTCCCGGCTGGCCGCGGAGCTCCTGTCCTGGCTGGAGACGCGGGCCCGGGTCCTCCGGGGGAGGTGCCTCCCCTACGGCGACGGGATCACGTTCTGGCCCGTGGTCGAGGTGGTCAGGGAGGCCGCGGGGATCGGCCAGGACGACGGCGCCGATGCCGCCATCGAACGGATCGCCGCGCTCGTCCCGGACCGGGATGAGTCGGCCGTCGTGGCCGCCCGGCTGGCGTCGCTCCTGGGCCTCACTGAGGAGGCCACGCCGACCCAGGAGGCGTTCTGGGCGGTCCGTCGGCTCCTCGAGTCGATCGCCGACCGGGAGCCGGTGGCGGTGGTGTTCGATGACATCCACTGGGGCGAGTCGACGTTCCTGGACCTGGTGGAGTACCTGGCCGGGTTCACCTCGGAGGTTCCCGTCCTCCTTCTGTGCCTGGCCCGGCCCGAGCTGACCGAGCGGCGACCGGGGTGGGGCTCCGCGGTTCCCGGGGCGGAGACGGTCCGGTTGGATCCCCTGACCGAGGATCAGAGCGAGCGGCTGATCGAGAACCTCCTGGGACAGGCACCCCTCGACGAGCAGGCCAGGGGTCGGATCAGAAGCACCGCCGAGGGCAACCCTCTGTTCGTCGAGGAGATCCTCCGGATGCTCGTCGACCAGGGGCTCATCCGCCGGGAGGACGGGCGGTGGGTCGCCGGTGATCTATCCGCGATCGCCATCCCCCCGACGATCGGCGCGCTCCTGACGGCCAGGCTGGAGCAGCTCGCCTCCGAGGAACGGGCCGTGATCCAGCGGGCCGCGGTGGTCGGCAAGGTGTTCTGGTGGGGCGCCGTGGCGGAGCTGTCCCCCGAGAGCGAGCGGGCCGCCGTCGGAGGCCACCTCCAGGCACTGGTCCGCCGGGAGCTGGTCCGGCCGGACTCGTCCCAGCGGTTCAGCGGCGAGGACGCCTTCCGGTTCGGCCACATCCTGATCAGGGACGCGGCGTACGCGGGCACCACCAAGGAGGACCGGGGCGAGCTCCACGAGCGGTTCGCCGACTGGCTGGAGCGCCGGGCCGCCGACCGGCCGGCCGAGTTCGAGGAGGTCGTCGGGTACCACCTGGAGCAGGCTCACCGGTACCGCGCCGAACTGGGGCTCCTCGAGGACGAACGCCTGGCCCGGCGTGCGGCCGGGTCCCTGGGCTCCGCAGGGCGACGAGCCTTCGACCGGTACGACATGCCGGCCGCGGCGTCCCTGTTCTCCCGGGCCACCGCCCTCCTGGAGGCTCACGACCCCTACCGCCTCGAGCTGCTGGTCCCGCTGGCCGAAGCCCTGGGCGAGGCCGGCCGGGTCGACGAGGCGTCCGCGGCCATCGACGAGGCTGTGGACGGCGCCGAGGCCAGGGGAGACGAGCGGCTGGCCGCCGTAGCTCGGCTGGCGCCGTGGTTCGCCATCCGCGGCGAGTACGACGTCGGGGAGATCGTCCGGGCCGGGCGCTCCGCGATCGAGGTGTTCGAGCGGCACGGTGACCGTCGGGGGCTCAGCCGGGCCCGGGCCGTGGTGGGCCGTGGCCACTGGCACGCCGGCCGGGCGGCGCTGGCCGAACGGGACATCGAGGAGGCCCTGGTGCTCGCCAGGGAGACCGGCGACCGGAGGCAGGAGGCCGAATGCATGCTGTGGCTGGGGGCCATCCTGGCCCAGGGCCCCCGCCCCGTCGACGAGGCGGCCGGGCGCGCCGAGACGGTCCTGAGGGAGGCCCGCGGCCACCGAACCATCGAGGCGTACATGTGCCACGCCCTGGCCCACCTCCGGGCCTGGCAGGGCCGGCTCGACGAGGGCCGGGAGTTCGGCCGTCGGTACAGCGCCATCCTCCGGGAGAACGGGCAGATGGCGTCGTGGGCGGAGTCCCTCGAGGCCCTGGCCGATGTCGAGCGGGTCGCCGGGAACACCGCCGAGGCGGCCAGGCTGCTCCGGGAGGGTCAGCGGAACCTCGACGAGATGGGCCTGGAGGGCCGGACCCTCCTCCCGTTCCTGGCCAACGCCCTGTACATCGAGGGCCGGCTGGAGAACGCCGAGGCGGCTGCCGAGCGAGCCCGGGAGGCGGAGCATCCGCTCTGGGGCACCGTGGGGACGTCGGTGCTGGCCAAGATCCGGGCCCGACAGGGACGGACGGAGGAGGCCGAGCGGCTGTCGCGGCTCGCCGTGTCCACCTTCGAGGCGGCCGACTTCCTGGTGTTTCGGGGCCGCTCGCTCCTCGACCTGGCCGAGGTCCTCACGCTGCTCGGTCGGGAGAGCGAGGCCGGCCGGTACACCGCGCAGGCCGCGGACGCGTTCCGCGAGAAGGGGGCCACCCTCCTGGCCGAGCAGGCCCGGTCCACCGGCTAGCGACCCGGGTTCTCTCCGGCCGTGGGCGGATCGGCGGCTGCCGACAGGTCCCGAGCCGCCAGGTCCGCCACCGTGACCAGGGTGCTCGCTGCCTCCTCGAGCCCGTCGAGGATCCCGGGCAGCGCTTCGAGGGTCGAGGCCGGCCAGGCGTGCAGGAGCACCACCGCGCCGTCGCCGAAGGCTCGGATACCGGCGAGCACGTCGCGGATCAGGTCATCCGCCGTACGGCCCGGCTCCCAGTCCTCGGCGACAACGTCCCACCCCACGTGCCGGTACTGCTGGCGGCGGAGGGCCATGACCACCCGAGGGTCACGGGCGCCGTGGCCCCACGGGCACCGGAACCACGGCTTCGGTGAGACGCCCGTGGCCGCCCGGATGGCCCGGTCGGCCTGGACGATGTCGGCTCGGAGCCCCTCGTCGGTGAGGAGCGGCATCCGGGCGTGGAAGTGGGAGTGGTTCCCGATCGCGTGGCCGGCGGAGGCGATCCGGGCGGCCAGGTCCGGTCGGGACTCGACCCATCGGCCCTGGAGGAAGAACGTTGCCGCAACCCCTCGATCGTTCAGGAGAGAGAGGAGCTCGTCCTCGACGCCGGGACGGCCAACGGGCCGGTCGGGGTGCTCCGCGTCGAAGGTCAGCGCCACCCGCACGCCCCATTGTGTCTCAGGACCACATCCGCACGTGGCGCCGAGGGAGCGGCGCGGGGACGTGGCTCTCGGCGATCAGCTCACCGTACGCCGCCCGCTTCCTCCGCAGCGGCGGCACGTTCTCGTCGACCGCGTTGATCCAGTGGAAGATGCCGCCCAGCGCAGCTACCGAGAGAGTGTGCCCGGTCTCGTGCGCCGACAGGCCCGGCGCGCCGAATTGCGTCTGGACATCCAGCCCCGCGCCCGGACGGGGCGAGAGGAACGAGAAGCTCCCGAGGTTGAACCCACCGCCCACGAAGCCCGTGATGCCGACGATTCCCCCGGTCGTCTCCACGGTCCCGGTCATCCGGTCGAGCCGCACCGCCCTTCGCCCCAGCGAACGCAGCGCGAACGGCAGATTGATCAGGAACAGCAGGAGGCCAAACGCGGTGGCCACCCACGAGAACGGCATCAGCCAGCTCGACCACCCCAGCACGGCCTGGAACCGGCGGTCCCTCGACACCGGTGGGAACGCTGCCAGGAGGCAGACGAGCCCGACGACGACCCCGACCGGCACCCCGAACGGGATCAGGGCCCACAGGCCGAAGTTCACGCCGGCGGAGAGCCCGGTGATGACGCCGAGCGCGAACGACTCCACGGGATACGCCGGCAGCCCCCCAGCCACCGCCGTCGCCCGCATCAGTTTCACGGTGGTCACGGCCCCCAGGACGTACGCGAGCAGCGTGGCGACAACCAGCGTGGTCACGGCGATGACGATCCATAGGCCGACCGAGGGCCTTCCGAGCGACCGGAGGAACGCCTCCACCGGGCCGCCGATGACCACCACGCCAAGCACGGTGGCCGTCACGGCCCACACGAACAGCGAGAGGGCCAGGCCGATCAGCCCGCCGACGAACCGCACAGCGGCTCATCGTACGAAGCGGCGGAATACCCCACTCGGGGAGCCTTGACGCCGTCGAGTCTGGTTACGGTCCTCCCTTGCCTCGCGCGTGCTGCCGGAGGTAGTCGAGGACCCTCTGGTCGATCCGCCCCTTCCCGACCCACCGCTCCTCGAGGTTCTCCCATCCCATGTAGTCGAACAGCGCGTCCCACAGGTCCTGGCCGCGCGAGCGCTTGCCCAGATGCGTGAGATGGCGGCCGATCTCCGCCTCCAGCTCCGCGTCCACCGGCACGACCTCGTCCTCCGACGGCCGCTGGAGGTACAGCTGGTGGAGGTCGAGCAGCCGCGCCAGCTCCTCGATGGGCTCGTTGTGGTGATCGACCCGAAGATCGATGTACCGGTCGTGGTTCCCGCCGTACCCACCACCGGGCTTGGCCACCAGCAGAACCGCCGACTCCTGACCGCGGCGGTCGCCTCCCTCGCGCTGAGCCGCCCGGAGCGCCTCGAGCAGGCGCTCGGCCAGCGGGCCCTCGGCGGCCCGGTACGCCTCCGCCATGGCCGGCACCACCCGGTCGGTGGCCATGATGTTGCCCTGACACGCGAACCCCTCGCCGAGAACCGACGAGGCGAACTCGATGCACTCGGCGCCGGTGAACGAGGCCGCCCGGCCGCGCGCGTCGACCAGCCCGACCTGCCGGGTCTCGCGCTGTTCGTCGCCGTCCAGGAGCCGCTCCAGGGCCTCGGCCGGCTCCATCCCTGCCGCAAGGAGGTCCAGGCCCCGCGGTCCCAGCGACACGTCGGCGAGGGCCTGGGTGGCCACGGCGCCGATGCCGCCGCGGGCCCATGAGACCAGCGCGCCCACCGCCAGGAACTTCGACTGGACGGCCACGCCGACCTCGTCCGCTTCCGGGTCGGCGGCCACGATCGAGAAGGTCACTCGGCTGACCGTATGGGCAAAGCGCTTTGGCGTCAAACGTGGCAGGCTGGGGAAAAGGCCGCTGGCAGGATGGCGCATCGGAGGGCCATCGATGGCCACGATCCACGAGGTAGCCCGTCGCGCGGGCGTGTCGATCACCACGGTCTCCCACGTGTTTTCGGGAAAGCGCCCGGTGGCCCCCGAGACCAAGGAGAGAGTCCTCCGGGCCGCAGACGCGCTCGAGTACCGCCCCAACCGGACCGCGCGAGGCCTGGCCACCGGCCGGGCCATGACGTTTGGCCTGCACGTCCCGTTCTCCGGCGACTCGTTCGTCCTGAATCCGTTCTTCCCGCCACTCCTCCAGGGCCTCTCCGCGGCAGCGGCCGAGTCCGGGTACGGCTTCCTGCTCATCCCCCCCGAGGGCGACGATCAAGGCTCCTTCCGGGAGCTGCTGAGGAGCCGCCGGGTCGACGGGGTGATCGTGGCCGACCCCGAGTCCTCGGACCCCGTGATCCCCGGGCTGGTGGATGCCCAGGTCCCCGTGGTCACCATCGGGCGGTACCTTCCCGATCCCGGCCTGCCGTGGGTCGACAACGACCATGCGCGAGCCCTCCGGGACCTGTTCGCCCATCTCGACGAGCAGGGGTATCAGCGGTTCGCGCTCCTTTCCACTCGAGGCGGCATCTCGTACTTCAGGGACGTCGAGGACACCTACATCGAGGAGGCCGAACGCCGGGGGATGCCGCTGATGATCCGCCGGGCCCCGGATCTGTCCGAGGAGCCCGCCCACCGCCAGGCCCTCAGCCTGCTGGACCGGCGGGAGCCCCCTGATGTGATCATCGCATCCGTCGATCGTCAGGCCATCGGCGTGCTTCGAGCCGCCGACGAGCTGGGCATCCCGGTTCCCGAGGAGCTCGGCGTGGCCGGGGAGGGTGACACGGTCCTGGCCGAGCATGCCCGCCCGCCGCTGACCAGCATCCGTGTCCATCCAGGCGAGCTCGGCGCGACGGCCGTGGAGTCGCTCCTTCGCCTGGTGGAGGGGGAGCA
>CALAEC010000278.1 GCA_937890785.1 uncultured Actinomycetes bacterium | reverse complement strand
CACGCTCCCCAGACGGAGCAGGTCGTCGGGCTCCAGTGGAGCCAGCCCGAACTTGCGCACGGTCACCGCGGGACCGCAGAGCGAAAGGGGCGGGAGGATCGCGTGGAACCGCGAGCCGTCCGGCAATCGGGCATCCACATAGGGCGATGACTCGTCGACCCGGAGCCCCAGCGGCCCCACGATCCGTTCGATCAGATGAAGGACGGCCTCCTCCCCCTCGAATAAGCCGCTCTCCACCTTCTCGATCCGCCCCTTCCGCTCCACGAATACGTCGTCCGGGCCGTTCACCATGACCTCGGTGACCTCGGGGTCCCGCAGGAGCCGCTCGATCGCGCCGAGGCCCACGACCTCGTCAGAGACCTCGTTCACCAGCCCGGTCAGCTCTCGCACAGGGAGCACCACACGGTGCTCGCGGAGAACGCGGAGGGCCTCCTCCCGAACCCGGAGTCGTCGCTCCGTGGCCGAGACCTCCGCCAGGCCGCCGGGATCGATCCGCTCGCGCACCCGCTCGGCGACCAACGCCTTGAGCCGGCCTCGTCCGCCCGCGGGATGCCAGCGGACGGTCATGCCGACCGACCTTCATCCAGGATCCGTCGGGCCAGCGCGGAAACGCGGCGAGCGGCGGGGGTCGACCGGCCCGCGACGACCTGGCCGCGGTCCTGTGCACGACGAACCGCCCGGTCCTCGCGGATCATCGCCACCGGACGCAGGCCGAGGACCCGTTCGGCGTCGTCAGGCACGATCTCGCCGCGGCCGACCCGGTTCAGGACCAGCCGGCATCGCTCCTCGAGTCCGGACGCCCGGAGCACCTCGAGCGCCCGGCGAGCGTCCTGTAGCGCCAGCACGTCGAGCGTCACCACGAGCAGGACCATGTCGGCCTGCTCGAGCGCCGCGCGGGTCGGTTCGTCGAGCGCCCGCGGCAGGTGAAGCAGCACGACCTGGTGCCGTGCCCGCAGCGCCCGCACCGACGCCGTGACCACGGCCGGGTCGAGGCCGCTTCCCATAGGGCGGTGCGGCGCAAGGAGGATCCGGAAGCCCAACGGATGGCGGTGAAGCACCCGTTCGAGGTGCTCGCCGGTCAGCTCGTTGGCGACCGGCGCGAGCTCGGCGATCGTCGGCGCGGCCTCGTCGTCGATCGAGAGCGCCGTCGTCACGTCGGCGAAGAACGGGTCGAGGTCGACGAGCACCGTGTCCGCGTCCTTGGCCGAGCACGCTGCGGCGAGGTTCGTGGCCAGGAAGGTGGTGCCGACGCCGCCACGCGGTCCGAAGACCGCGACCGTCCGCCCGGCTGACGGCCGCTGCTCCGTGCGGGGACGGCCGGCGCGTTCCGCATCGCGGGCCAGGACGTCGCGCTCCTCGGGCCACAGGTAGAAGCCTCGAGCTCCAGCCCTGATGGCGGCACGGAGCGCAGAGGTCGTTTCCTTCTCCGCCACCACGAACAGGGCGGCGCCGTCGAGATCACCGCTCTCGAGGAGAGCCGGCGAGGCCACGGCCGCGTCGGGACGGTGTTCTCGCACGGCTCGGGACAGAGTCGAGGTGTCGTCCGCGGCGCCGACCACCCGCACGCCCGGGAGGCGGTCGAGGAAGTGGAGCACCTCCTCCTGAACCGCGAGGTCGTCCATGCCCAGCACGATGCTGGCTTCGTGCATCTCCTCCTCCTTCCAGCCCGGTGTGGGGAAGGAGGAGGAGGGGAGGGACCTCCGGCGGGCCGCGTGCGAGGGCGACGGTACCTCGCGACGCCGCGCTCGCGCATCGCCCGTCCGGCCGGTTCGTCGGGGGATTCTGCGCTCCCCCGATCGGGGGATGCGGCGTTTTAGGGCTCGGCAGGACGAGGTCAATGGGCTCGACTCTCATGAGCTCATCAGGCACCACGTTGGGCGTCGCTTGTGCCCGCATCTCTCCGAGGGAAGACTGGTCCCACGATGGCCAGCTTCCACCCGTGACGACGCCTCCGGAGACGCAGTACGCGACCGCGTCGGATCGGCTCAAGATCGCCTATCAGGTCACGGGAAGCGGGGACATCGACCTGGTCTTCATGCAGGGAGCGGTGGCCCACCTCGACCTGGCCTGGGAGGATCCTCGTCTCAGCCGTTTGTTCGAGCGATTGTCGTCGTTCTCTCGGCTGATCCGGTTCGACCGGCGCGGCATGGGCATGTCCGGGGTCACCGACCGACCCGCGACCCTGGAGGAGCAGGTCGAAGACTTCGCGGCTGTCATGGACGCGACCGGGTCCGAACGTGCGGCGCTCTTCGGGACCATCGACGCCGGGACGATCGCGCTGGCGTTCGCGGCGGCCCACCCCGAACGGACCCGCGCCGTCATCGCCTTCGAGACGGCCCCTCGATGGACCCCCTCGGAAGAGGACGACTACGGAGCGGACCCCGCGGCGCTCGCGCGCTTCGCGGAGGCCACCCAGGCCCTCGACCTGGACGGCCAGCTGTCGATCGTGGCCCCCTCTCGCAAGGACGATCCGGCCTTCCGATCCTGGTTCCGCCGGTACACCCGGTCCGCGCAGAGCGGGATCCCGGTCCAGGTCGTGATGATGGTGATGATGTCCTGGGACATCCGTGACCGGCTGCCTACCATCGAGCCGCCCGTCCTCGTGCTCAATCGGTCTGAGCACGCGCTCCTGCCGGTGCGGAACGCCCGAGCGCTCGCCGCAGCCCTCTCGAACGCCCGGCTGGTGGAGATGCCGGGCCGCGACACCGCTATCTTCTCGAGCGATGTCGACCTCGTCGCCGACGAGATCCAGGGGTTCCTAACGGGCTCCCGCCCTCCTCCTCGGCACGACCGCATCCTGGCGACGGTCCTGTTCACTGACATCGTGGGTTCGACGGAGCGAGCGGCGTCGATCGGCGACCGGGACTGGCGCGAGCTCCTGGAGCGCCACCACCGACTGCTGCGAGCGGAGCTCGAACGATATGGGGGTCGAGAGGTGCACACGGCCGGGGACGGCTTCCTGGCGACGTTCGACTCCCCACGCCGGGCCATCGAGTGCGCGGCCGCGGCAGCCCGGGCGATCCGGTCGGTCGGCCTTGAGATCCGGGCGGGGGTCCATACGGGCGAGATCGAGCTGTCGGGAGGAGACGTCCAGGGAATCGCCGTGCACATCGGCGCCCGGATCGCGGCGCTCGCGGGGGCGGGGGAGGTGTTCGTCTCCTCTACCGTGAAGGATCTTGTCGCCGGCTCCGGCATCGAATTCGACGATCGGGGGAGCCACGCCCTCAAGGGAGTCCCCGGCGAGTGGCGGGTCCACGCCGTGGCGACGTCCTGAGCGGTGGACGAGGTTCGTGAGACGGCGCGGCGCTACTCGGAGGACGCCGCCGCGTACCGGGAGCACTGGGCGCCGCTCCTTCGATCCCTCGGCGGGCAGCTTCTGAACCGAATGCCGCTGGCCGAGGCTCGCCGGGTCCTCGACCTGGGGGCCGGGGTGGGGTTCCTCCTCCCCGAGATCCGGGCCCGCGCGCCCCGAGCCCTCGTCGTCGGGGCCGACCGGGCCCCCGGGATGATCGCCCTGGCTCCGCCCGAGTTCCCCCGCGTGGTGGCCGATGCCTCACGCCTCGGCTTCGGCGACGCCGCTTTCGACGCCGTCACCATGGCCTTCATGCTGTTCCACCTGCCGGACCCGATGACGGGCCTGGCCGAGGTCCAGCGGGTCCTGCGCCCCGGCGGCGCTCTCGGCGTGGCCACCTGGGCGGAGGCCGAGTCTTTCGAGGCCTTCGACGTGTGGATCGAGGAGCTCGACCGCTTCGAGGCCGAGGCCGACAACCCCGTCCCCGCCAACCACGACCTCATGGACACCGAGTCGAAGCTGTCCGGCCTGCTGGCCGACGCGGGGTTCGACGTCGACCGCACGGCCACGATCCCCGTGGAGGACCGCGTCGACCTCGAGGGGTTCCTCACTCGCCGGGTCCGCCTGGGCCATCCGAAGCGCCGCATGGAAGCCCTCGATCCAGAGAGTCAGGCGGCATGCATCGCCGGCGCCCGGCGCCGGTTGGAACGCCTCGATCCGGAAGCGTTCGTCGACCGCACCCCCGCCGTGATGGCCTGGGCCCGCCGGCCTGCCTGAAGCGACCTACACGTCCCGCGGGTTTTCGCAGCTGAACTGGCGCTCCCCGATGCAGGAGTCGATGCCAGCACCGCCCGCCGTGGTGTCGCTCCCTCTGCCTCCCAGTAGGAAGTCGCGCCCGTTGCCGCCGCGGATGATGTCGGCCCGGGCGTGCCCGAAGATCGTGTCCGAGCCGCCGCCTCCGCCGAGCCGGTCCCGATGGAGGCCGCCGAGGATCGCGTCGTGCCCGGCCTTCCCCTGGATCCGATCAGGGCCGGCCAGCCCGCGGAGCCGGTCCGAGCCCGGCCCGCCGAACAGGTAGTCCGCCCCCTGGTCGCCGGACACCAGGTCGCGGTCGTCGCCGGCGGAGACCCGGTCGTTGCCGTCCCCGGCGCAGATCCGGTCCTGGCCATCCTCTCCGCGGATCACGTCGGAACCGCCCAGCCCGACGATCACATCGTTCCCGGGAGTGCCAACCAACGTGTCCCCGGCTTCAGTGCCGGTGATGGTTGGCGCCCGGCCGAAGCACTCCGCCGGCTGGGCCGCGGCCGGCTCCCACAAGACCAGAGCCGCCGCAGAGAGCAGGAACAGGGCCGTCGAGCGCACCGTGATCACCTCCAGGGTGTGTGGCCCGGTCTTACCCGGTTCGGCCGGCCGTCAGTCCGGCCGGGCGGAGCTCACCGTCGAGCTTCGAGCCGAGCTCGGCGGCCACGTCGAGGAGCAGGTCAATCTCCTCGGCCTCGGTCCGGAAGTTCACGATGCACGACCGAAGCACGAACCGGCCGTTCAGCACGGCGTTCGAGGGGTACACCCGGCCGTCCATCTGGATCGCGGTCATCAGCCGCTCGTTCAGCGCGTCGAGGTACTCCTCGCGGCCGGGCCCGTCCGGCAGGTCGGGCGGCACGTACCGGAAGCAGCAGATCGACAGCGTGGTCGGGGCCATCGGCTCGAACTCCGGCCGTTCCTCGGCTCGGCGGTGCAGGTACTTCGACAGCTCCACGTCGTGGGCGATCCGCCGGCCGTATGCCTTCGTCCCGTGGGCCAGCAGCGACACCCACACCTTCAGGGCCCAGAACGATCGCGAGAACTGAGGGCTCAGGTTGATGCCGTCGACGCCGGTGCCGGTGGCCTCCTTGTCCTCGTGGACGTACGCGGAGTACTCGGCGATCGAGAACGAGCGCGGCAGGTCCTCGAAGTCACGGACCAGGATGCATCCGCCCGAGTGCGGCGTGTACAGCCACTTGTGCGGGTCGAAGGCGATCGAGTCGGCCCGCTCGACCCCGACGAGAAGCGGGCGGAGCTCCTCGGCCAGGACGGCGGGACCTCCGTAGGCCCCGTCGACGTGGAACCACAGGCCGAACTCCTCGGCCAGGTCCGCGATCTCCTCGAGCGGGTCGACGGCGCCCGTGGCCACGGTCCCCACCGAGCCGACCACGGCGATCGGGCGCAGGCCCGCGGCCAGATCCTCCTCGATGGCCCGGCGCATCTCGTCCACGCGCAGGCGATAGCCCTCGTCCACGGGGAGCGAGCGCACCGCGTCGCGGCCCAGACCCATCATGTCCGCGGCCCGGTAGTTCACGCTGTGCGTCTCCGAGGACGCGTAGATCCGGAGCGGCGGACCGGCCAGCAACCCCTCGGTGCGCACGTTCCACCCCGCCTTGCGGTCGCGGGCCAGCTTCAGGCCGATGAAGCAGGCCATGGCGCCGCCGGAGACGATCAGCCCGCCGGACCCCTCGGGCAAGCCGAATCGCTCCGCGAACCACCGGGTGAGGTGGTGCTCGATCTCCGAGGCGGCCGGCGAGAGCCGCCAACCGCCCACGTTCTGGTTCAGCCCGGCGGCCACGAGGTCCGCGGCCGCGCCCGGCACCGTCCCCGCGCCGCTGACGTACGCCATGAACCCCGGGTGGCCCGGGTACATCGAGTGGTCGAGGACCACGCTCCGGAGGTAGCCGACCAGGTCCTCGACCGGCATCGGCTCCTCGGGGACGTCCAGGGCCACGGCTTCGCGGACCGCGTCCACGCCCTCGTACCGGCTCACTGGCAGGTCGCGGATCCCCTCCAGCAGCTCCTGCCAGATGTCGAGGGCCGCCTCGCCGAGCTCGCGGGCCCGCTTCGGCTCCCAGTCGAGGTCGGGGACCGGCTCCGGCTTCATGGCGCCTCATGCTACCCGCGGAGGGTCGGGTGGACCGGGTGCCGGACGACACCTCCGGCAGGTGACGGTCGTCACAGCGCCGGGCCTTCGGGGCGTCGCATCATGGCCCCGACCTGACTTCCTCGGCTCCGGGGCCCCCAGGCGACCCCCCGGAGGTGGGGAAAGGGTCGACCTCGGCGGGTGGCGCTCGCGGGTGCCACCCGCCTTCTATTCCACGGGCTCGATGCCCAGCCGGTCGAGGCGGGCCCGGTGCCGGTCCAGCATGTCGAGGAGGAGCCGCTTCTCCCCCTCCTCGCCGTCGAGGAGCGTTCGTACCGCGTCGGTCTCGTTAAGGGCCCGCCGCGTCTGCGTGAGGGCCTCGCCGATGACCCTGCGGGCATACGCGGCGATACGGTCGGCGGCGCTCGGGTCGGCCTCGATGCCGCCGGTGATCTCGTCGAGGGCGAAGGCGTCCTGCTCGTCGCGGTCGGACAGCGTCCTGCGAACGACCTCGGCCGACACGGGGTCGAGCACCGGAACCAGCGCGTCGGTGAGGTCCTTCACCAGCGAGTCCCCCACGTACTGGAACGTCTGGGCCTCCAGCCAGTCGGCGGGCACGGTGTGCTCGAAGAACTCCCGGAAGAACGGCTCGAACCGCTCGAGGACCTCGGGGGGACCGAGCTCCCGGGCCCGGGCCTCCATCAGCGAGGCGTTCTCGCCCTCCCGAGCCGCCACGTGCTGCTGCTGCTTCCTCCGGCCGTCGTCCGGGGCCAGGGCCACGATCTTCTGGGCCCGCTCGTGGGCCAGCCGCTCGCCCACGGACAGGGCCGCCAGGATGTCCGCCACGGCCTGGGGAGAGCCCGCCACGGGCCCGATTGTAGGGGCCGGAACTCCTGAACCGAACCCGGGATTCTGTCAGACCCCCTCGTTACCCTCGAGGTGGTGGACACGGTCATCGACCTCGAGGCCTGGCGGCTCGACCGGAGCGGCGTCGACCCGCAAGAGGATCGGCTCCGGCGGGCTGTCGACCGGCTCGACCAGGTCCTCACCGAACGCGGCGAGGACCGCCGGCCGCCGTGGCTGGTCACCGAGCTGCTCGCGGTCCAGGGGTGCCTCTCGATGGGGCTCACCGAGGAGGCGGCCTGGCGTGTGGAGCGCCTGGTGATGCGGGTGGAGCGCTTCAGCCGGCCCGCCGCTCGCCGGGCTCGCTGAGCCCGGACACCAGAAGGGGGCAGCTACCAAGCGCTCTGCATCACATGACGCTGTCCCGACGGCCTAGCCCCCTCGCGGGGACCCCGGGCATCAGGACATTGCCTCCCGCGGCAGACCGAGCGTGGGTTCTGCCCCCTTCGGAGGCATCTCTCGAAGCCTCCGTCCCGATTCTCGACCGCCGCGGACCCGGCCGCAACTCGGAGGTCAGGCCGGCTGGGATCGTGACCCGCGGCCCCGGAGCCACAGCCACGCCAGGACCGCGGCCGTGAGCACGGCGCCGACGGCGACCGCGGCCGGCGAGTGCCGCCGCAGCTCGGGGAGCCGCTGTCGGAGCCGGACCGGCCGGCGGAAGTCGCGGATCTTCCACCCGCGCTGCTGAGCGAGCCGTCGGAGCTCGCGGTCCGGGTTCACCACCACCGGGTTGCCCACCAGCTCGAGCATGGGCCGGTCGGTGATCGAGTCCGAGTACGCGTACGACCGCTCCAGGTCGATGCCCTCCTCCTCGGCCCGGCGGCGGATCGCCTCTGCCTTCTGCTCGCGGTAGCAGTAGAACTCGAGCTTGCCGGTGTACCGCCCGTCGCGGATCTCGGCGCGCGTGGCGATGACGTCCTCGACGCCGATCCGCTGGGCCAGCGGCCGGACGACCTCCTCGGGTGCGGACGACACGATGAACACGCGACGGCCCAGCGCTCGGTGGAGTGCGATCATGTCGAGGGCCTCCTGGTACAGATACGGGTCGATCACGGTCTCCAGGGCCTGGCGGACGACCTCTTCGACCTCGGTCTGCTTCCAGCCCTTGGTCATCGTCAGCATGACGTCCTTGGCCCGATCCATGCGCTTCTCGTCCGCGCCCAGCGCGAGGTAGACGAGCTGCGCGTAGGCCCCGCGGAACAGCTGCGACCGGGTCACCAGTCCGGCCCGGTAGAACGGGCGGCTCAGGGCCAGCGAGCTCGACTTGGAGATGACGGTCTTGTCGAGGTCGAAGAACGCGGCCTCCACGTATCCCATGGTAGCCGACGGCATCCACCCCTCCCGTGTGGAAGGATGCCCGGCAAGCCATTGGACCCGACCGCTTCGCGCACCTCGAGGTTGCTGGCCGGCCTGGGACCGGCCCTCACCGCCGGCGGCGTGGCCGGCGTGCTCGAGGTCGTGCTGGCCACCTCGCTGGCCGCGCTGGTGTTCTCCGGCGGCCTGGCGGTCCATCGGCCAGCGGGGATCGGTCTCGCGCTCTTCGGCGGGGCCGTGGTGATGCTGGGGATCGCGGTGTTCTCGAGCCTGCCGTTCTCGGTTGGGTCGGTTCAGGACACCACGGCCACGATCCTCGCCCTGGCGGTGGCGCGGATCGCCGCGACCGTGCCAGACGACGAAGCGTTCCTGACGGTCGTGCTGGCGATCGCCGTGACCACGGTCGCTGCCGGCGTCTTCTTCTTCGTGCTGGGGACGCTCCGGCTCGGCCAGCTGGTCCGGTACATCCCGTACCCGGTGATCGGCGGGTTCCTGGCCGGCACCGGATGGCTGCTGGCAAAGGGCGCGCTCGGCGTGCTGACCGACGTGCCGGTGGCACTCGACACCGTCGACGAGGTCGCCGGCGAGTGGGCGAAGTGGCTGCCCGGGCTGGCCTTCGCCATCACGGTCCTGTGGGTGACGCGGCAGCGGCCGCACCCAGCGGTGATTCCAGCTCTGTCGCTCGGTGCGATCGCGCTGTTCTACGTGGCGGCGTTCATCTCGGGGCAGGGCGTGGAGGGAGCGCGGGACGGCGGCTGGCTGATCGGACCGTTCCCCGGCGGCGATCTGTGGCAGCCGTGGACCCTCGACGCGGTCGGCGGCGCCGACTGGGGGGCGATCCTGTCCGAGGCGGCAGGGATCGGAACCGTACTCGTGGTCGGCGTCCTGACGCTGCTCCTGAACGTCACCGGGATCGAGCTGGTGACCGAGCGCGACATCGACCTGAACCGGGAGCTGCGCGCCACGGGCGCGGCGAACCTGGTGGCGGGGATCGGTGGCGGCCTGATCGGGTTCCACGCGCTCAGCCTCACCTCGCTGGCCCACCGGGCCGGGGCGCGGACGCGGCTGCCGGGCGTCATCGGCGCTGCCGTCTGCGTGCTGACGCTCGTGTTCGGCGCGGGCGCCCTGTCGCTGTTCCCGAAGCCGGTCCTGGGCGGGCTGCTGCTGTACCTGGGCCTGGGGTTCCTCCTCGACTGGGTGGTGCTGGCGTGGCGGCGGCTCCCGCGGGTGGACTACGCCCTCGTGGTGATCATCCTCGTTGTCATCGCGATGTTCGGGTTCCTCATCGGGGTCGGCGTGGGGATCCTCGTTGCCCTGGTGATGTTCGTGGTCGAGTACAGCCGCGGCGACGTGGTCAGCCGGGCGATCTCGGGCGCGGCGTACCGGAGCAACGTTGATCGCGACCCCGGGCACCTGGCGATCCTCAGGGAGCGCGGCGAGCGGATCCAGGTGTTCGAGCTCCAGGGCTACCTGTTCTTCGGGACGACCAGCTCGCTGGTGGACCGGATCAAGGAGCGGCTCGACGACGCCGGCGGAGATGGTGTGCGGTTCGTGGTGCTCGACTTTCGACGGGTCAGCGGGCTGGACAGCTCGGCGGTGCTGGCGTTCACCAGGGCCGAGCAGACAACCTCGGCCAAGGGGATCGAACTGGTGCTGACCGGCCTGGACGAGAAGCGGCGGCGCCGGCTCGAGCGGGGTGGGTTCGTGGAACGGGACGGGGTGCGATTCATGCCGGACATCGATCGCGGCGTGCAGTGGTGTGAGGACCGGCTGCTGGAGGAGGCAGGCGCGCCGCCGACCGAGGCGCCACCTCCGCTCGAGGAACAGCTCCGGACGGCGCTCGACTCGGTCGATCCGGCGTGGGTGCTCCCCTACCTCGAGCCGGTCGAGGTCGACGCCGGAGAGACCGTGATGCGGCAGAGCGAGCCCTCGGACGGGCTCTACTTCCTCGAGTCAGGCCGGCTGACCGTTCAGCTGGAGTCGCCCGAGGGCGGGCAGATGCGGCTCCGCACGATCGGTCCGGGCACCGTGGTCGGAGAGGTGACGCTGTACCTCGGGACGCCACGCACGGCCACGGTGGTGGCGGAGGTCCCGAGCAAGCTGCACCGGCTGTCGGCCAACGCGCTGGCGCGGATGGAGCGCGGCGACCCAGCCATCGCGGCCGCCGTCCACCGCATGTTCGCCAGGCTGCTGGCCGAGCGGTTGACGGACACGCTCAACGAGGTCGAAGCCTTGCTGGACTAACGCTCCGGCGGCAGGCGGCGGAGGTCGTCCTCGAAGCGCTCGCGGTCGCGGCGGTCCATGCGGTGCAGGAGCAGATCGACGGCGGCCCACAGCGTCTTCGAGAACGGATAGAACAGCAGGATCGCGGCGGCCGTGACC
>CALAEC010000277.1 GCA_937890785.1 uncultured Actinomycetes bacterium | reverse complement strand
TTTCCCTCACGGAGGTGAGTGAATGCGACCGCGAGCACGATGGATCCTTTCGGGCATCCTGGCGCTCGGGCTGGCCACCCTGGCCCTCCCGGCGGGTGCCGATCATAACCAGGATTCCCACAAGGGGATGTTCGAGGAGTTCGACTCCCCGAACGGCAGGACCAACTCGGACTTCGCGTTCTGGGGTAACCACGCGTTCTCCGGCTATTACAGCGGCAGCGACGCCACACCCGACGGAGGGGTCCGGATCTTCGACATCTCCGATCCGGCGGCGCCCACCCTGGTCAGGGACTTCAAGTGCGACGGGCTCCAGGCCGACCCCATCGTCTGGGACCGGAACGGCAATGGAGTCGCCGACCTGCTGCTCCTGGCGGTCGACCGCACCATGCTCGCACCCGAGTGTGGAGCTCCTCGGACGGCGCACAACGACCCCAACGGCTGGGAGGGCGTCCGGGTCTTCACGATGAGCGACGACCCGGCCAACCCCTTCACCACGATCACGCAGGTGAAGGCGGTCTACACCGACTGCGGCGCCCACACCATCACCGCGTGGCCGAAGGACGACGGGAGCGGGCTGCTCGTCTACGTTTCCTCGTACCCGCTGCGGCCGGGGCCCACGTGCGGCTCCCTCGCGCCCGCATCGGGTATCCCCCCGTACCAGAACGTGGCCAACCCGTACGACGAGGACCCGGGGAGCCCGAACAGCCCGCTCCACGGCGTGATCCAGATGGTCGACGTACCGTTTGCGAACCCTGCAGCGGCCAACGAGCACGACGTGCAGCCGGCGATCAGCTACCCGGGCGACCCCGATGGCATCAACGACTGGAGTGAGCGTGGCCTCGCCTCGCCGGGGGTCCTGGAGCCGGCCGCGATTGCCTGCCACGACATCGTCGTCCACGTGGAGCACCGCCTCGCCGGCGCCGCTTGCGCGGAGCAGGGGCAGGTCTGGGAGATCGACGAGAACGGGATCCCGGACACCCAGGACCCGATCATGATCGGCGACGACACGTTCAGCTCGGGAGGCACCGGCGACATCCCCGGGGCCATCGACTTCTTCCACTCGGTGATGTTCGACAACGACGCCACCGTCGTGAACTGGGTCGACGAGTCCTTCGGGAGCGGCTGCCCGACGATGACGCAGTGGCAGGCCAGGCCCTGGCACCCGGCCTCGCTGGAGAAGACCGGGAGCATGTTCTTCTCCGACCTCGCCAGCGGCGACTTCCTGAGCGAGTTCAACGTGGGAGACGTGCGGCCCTCGTCGGCACCCGGCGAGTACTGCTCGTCGCACATGGGCATGGCCGTCATGGGCATCAAGCGGGACCTGCTCGTCAACGCGTGGTACACGGGTGGGGTCGATGTGATCGACTTCACCAAGCCGACCCGGCTGAAGGAGATCGCGTGGTACGACCCGGTGCCGAACTCCGGGACCTGGTCG
>CALAEC010000276.1 GCA_937890785.1 uncultured Actinomycetes bacterium | reverse complement strand
GGCCGCATGAAGAACAGCTGGTCGATCGACAGGTCGCCGTGGAAGATGTTCCCCTCGGTCAGCGCGTAGGTGCGCTCGAGGTCGAGCGGCGTGAGCACCTGCCGGGCCACCACGGCGTTCGGCACGTTCGGAGCGTAGTCGGCGATGCCGGCCAGCACCCGGTCCCCGAGGAGGTCGCGGCGCTCGTCCCACGTCCCGTCGGCCAGGCGGTACGGCACGTACTGGACGAAGCACGTCATCACGTGGGTCCCCTCGGGTGCCAGCGTCGCGTCGACGTTCGAGGCCACCACGCAGTCAACCCACAGCCGCTCGGGGATCTCCCCGCGCATGGCGGCCTCGTAACAATGGTCGGCGAACCCGGGCGACGGGAGCAGCGTGAACAGGGCGCGCCGGCCCGGATCCGCGTCGGCCGGCATCGCCGTAACCCGTGGCTCTTCTCGGAGAACGAAGTTGACCTTGGCACATGGCCCGTCCATCCGGATCGCGGCCACGTCGGCCAGGAAGTCCTCGGGCAGCTCGCGCTTGTCGACGAGGCCCAGGAACGTTCGCTTGGGATCGGCGTTCGAGAGCACCACGCGCGCCCGGATCTCCGTGCCGTCCTCGAGCACCACGCCTCGGGCACGGCCGCCGACGACGTCGATGGACGCCACCGGCGCCTCGGTCCGGATCTCCGCGCCGAAGCCCCGAGCCGCGGCCGCCATCGCTTCGGTGATCGCCCCCATCCCGCCGATCACGTGGCCGAAGTACCCCTGGGTCTCCTCGTGACCTCCGGACAGGAGGTGGAACAGGAGCCCGAGCGCGGTGCCAGGTCGGGACGGCGGGCCATGCATGCCGTACACGTTGTTCGCCGCCACGAGGGTCTTGACGTGCTCGGACTCGAAGTGGCGATCCAGCAGCTCGCGGAGGCTGCCGGTGAGGAGGCGGACCAGCTCGCCGACCTCGCGGCCGCCGATCCCTCGGAAGCGGCGGGCGATCCGAGCCAACTCGCGGAGGCGGCGGAGGCCGCCGGCGCTCACGTCGGGCGGCGGCTCCAGGAAGAACGGCTGGAGGTACCGGGCCAGGCGCTTCAGCCGCCCGTCGAGCTCGACGAAGGCCCGGGCGTCGACGGATGAGAGCCGTTCGATCTCGGACGCGGTTCGTTCCGGGTCCGACCACCACGGGAGGATCTCGCCGTCGAGGAACGGCACCTGCAGGGCCGGCTCGCACGGGACCATCCGCAGCCCGTATTCCGCCAGGCGCAGGTCGCGGATCACCTCGGGCCGGAGCATCGAGGCGATGTACGACGTCGTGGAGGCCCGGACGCCGGGCGCGATCTCCTCGGTGACGCACGCACCGCCGACGATCTCCCGCCGCTCCAGGACGAGCGTGCGCATCCCGGCCCGCGCCAGGTACGCGGCCGCGGTGAGGCCGTTGTGGCCCCCGCCGACCACCACCGCGTCGTAGTCGTCGCCCACATCCCCTCCCGTGGGGCCGCCGGCGGTGAGAATACCCGGCGTGCGCAGCGAGGAGGTGTGGATCGACCTGCCGGACGGCGTCCGCCTGGCCGCCACGCTGTACCTGCCGGACGACGGCGGCGGACCATGGCCGGCGGTCCTCGAATACCTGCCCTACCGGAAGGACGACTGGACGCTTCCGCGCGACCTGGCGCTGTACCCGTACCTCGTCGACCGCGGGTACGTCGGCGCTCGCGTCGACATCCGAGGCACCGGGCGGAGCGAGGGCCGGCTCCCCGGCGGGGAGTACAGCGACCAGGAGCTCGCCGACGGCGAGGCCGTCATCGCCTGGCTCGCTGCGCAGCCGTGGTCGAACGGCGCCGTCGGAATGTGGGGGATCTCGTGGGGTGGCTTCAACGCGATCCAGCTGGCGATGCGACAGCCGACCGCGCTCCGGGCGATCGTGGCCGTGGACGCCTCGGACGACCTGTTCCGCCTCGACATCCACTACATCGACGGCATCATGCACCTCGACGAGTACGAGCTCGCCATCGACCTCTCGAACGCCGTCACCCGGGCGCCGGAGTTCCCCACCGACGAGGCCGCCCTGGCCGAGCGGTTCGACACCGAGCCGTGGCTCCTGTCCTGGCTCCGGCACCAGCGCGACGGCCCGTTCTGGCAGCGAGGCTCGCTGGCCCCGGACTACGGCCGGCTGCGGGTGCCGGCGCTCCTCGTTGGTGGGTTCCTCGACGGCTACCGCGACAGCGTGGCTCGGATGCTGGAGTACGTCCCCGCGCCGACGCGAGCCATCGTGGGCCCGTGGAACCACTCGTTCCCCCACGACGCGGTGCCGGGACCGGCCATCGAGTGGCGCCGCGAGGTCGTGCGCTGGTTCGACCGGTGGCTGAAGGGAGCCGAGCCGGCGGGCGACGAGCGGCCTCGTTTCAACGTGTACCTCCGCACGTGGCACCCGCCGGCCCCCGGCCTCGAGGTCGTGCCAGGCTCCTGGCGGAGCGAGGACTGGCCGATCGACGGAGCCGACGACCGCGTGCTGCGTCTCGGCGCGGGAGGCGTGCTCGGGGAGCGACCGGCGGGTGGTGGGATCGAGAGCCTTCCGTACGTCCCGAGCGCCGGGGCCGAGGCCGGGGCCTGGTGGGGCGAGCTCGTCGTCGACCAGGCACCGCTCGACGAAGCGTGCCTGGTCTACGAGACCGAGCCGCTGCCACAGGACGTGGCGATCATCGGGCTCCCTCGCGCTCGCCTCCGCGCCGCCGTCGACGCGCCGCTGGCACACTTCGTGGCCCGGCTCTCCGACGCCGCTCCGGACGGGACGGTCACCCTGGTGACGGGCGGAGCGCTGAACGGGGCGCACCGTCGCTCTGCCGAGCGGCCCGAGCCGCTGGAGCCCGGCGTGGCCGAGGACCTCCTCGTGCCGATGCGGTTCACCTCGTGGGTGTTCCCGGCCGGCCACCGGATCCGCCTGGCGGTCTCGAACCACCTGTGGCCGATGCTGTGGCCGACGCCGCACCGCATGACGCTGTCGCTGGATACCGGTGGCTCCTCGCTGATCCTCCCGGTGGTGCCGCTGGACGCGCCCACCGTCCCGAACTTCGATGCTCCCGCGCCACACACGGGCCCGGCGGCCGCGTCACGGGAGGGACACATCCAGCCGACGCCCTGGGCTGTCGATCGCACGGACGGGGCGGCGATGGCGTCGTGGCGGGCCGAGGAATCGCTCCGCTTCCCGTGGGGCCGGCTGCGGTCGATCGAGTACCTCCGGTTCCGGGTGTCCGACGACCAGCCGGCGAGGGCCGCGGCGCTCGGCGAGGGCGACCTCCACGTGCTCCTTCCCGGGCGAAGGCTCCAGTGGCGCGCCCGGCTGTCGCTCCGCTCGGACCCGGAGGCCTTCCACTACCGGTTCCGCCGGACCCTGGCCGAAGACGAGAAGGAGATCCGCCGCCGCGACTGGGCCGAGTCGGTCCCCCGCGACTTCCAGTAGCGCTCAGGCCAGGTGGCAGGCGGCGAAGTGGCCGGGGGCGATCTCGCGCAACGCCGGCACCTCGCCGAGGCACCGGTGCTCCTGGCCGAGCGCCGCCGCCCGCCCTTCGGCGACCTCGGGGCACCGAGGGTGAAAGCGGCATCCCGGCGGGATGCGGGTGGGATCGGGCGGCTCCCCGGCGAGCACCCGCCGCCCGGCGAGGTCGCCGCCTCGCTCCGGCACCACCTCGAGCAGCGCCCGGGTATACGGGTGGAGCGGGCGGGTCAGGACCTCCTCGGCCGGACCGACCTCCACGATCTTGCCGAGGTACATCACGGCCACCCGGTCCGCCACGGTCCACGCCAGGCCGAGGTCGTGGGTGACGATCAGAAGCGCCAGACCGAGCTCGTCCCGCAGCCGGAGGAGCAGCGAGAGGATCTCCCCGCGCACCGAGGCGTCGAGCATCGACACCGGCTCGTCGGCCACGATCATCTTCGGCTCGAGTACCAGCGCGCCGGCGATCACCACTCGCTGTCGCTGCCCGCCGGAGAGCTCGTGCGGATAGAGGAGGAAGAACCGCTCCGGCGGCCGGAGACCGGCAGAGGCCAGGGCCTGGGCCACTCGGCCTTCCTCGTCCTGGTGAAGGCCGTGGACCCGGAGACCCTCGGCCACGGACTCGTAGACGGTCTGTCGAGGATTCAGCGCCCCCGCGGGGTCCTGGAACACCATCTGGACGTTCCGCCGGTAGGCCCGCAGGCCGTTCCGTCCGATCGGCCGGCCCTCGAACAGGATCCGCCCGGCGCGGGGCCGCTCCAGCCCCATGATCGTTCGGGCCAGGGTGGTCTTGCCGCACCCGGACTCGCCGGCCAGGGCCACGACCTCGCGTTCCCCCACCGTGAGGTCGACGCCGTCGACGGCCCGGGCTTCGGCACCCCGCCGACCCAGCAGCCCTGCGCCGAGGCCGACCCGGCCGGCGAAGGTGACGTGAAGATCCTGCACCTCGAGGACCGGACTCACGTCGTCGCTCCGGCCCGGGCGGGGTCGTGGAGGAGGCACGCCGCGCGGCGGCCCTCGTCCACGGGGTAGAGCGAGGGATCCACGCGGTCGCACGGCTCGAACCGGGCCGGGCACCTGGGGTGGAACGAGCAGCCCGGCGGGATCCGCTGCGGATCCGGGGGGTCGCCGGCCAGACCGCCGGGCGCCCGTCGGTCCGTCGGGTCGCCGATCGAGGGGAACGCCCCGGCCAGCGCCTGCGTGTACGGGTGACCCGGTGCGCCGAGCACCGACGCTGCCGGGCCCTCCTCGACCACCCGGCCGGCGTACATCACCGCGATCCGGTCGCACAGCTCGCGCAGCACCG
Source organism: uncultured Actinomycetes bacterium (assembly GCA_937890785.1). Taxonomy (GTDB): domain Bacteria; phylum Actinomycetota; class UBA4738; order UBA4738; family CALAEC01; genus CALAEC01. Next base: position 723 of record CALAEC010000276.1, on the reverse strand, counting down.
ACAGGTCGTGCGTGATGAACAGGAGCCCCAGCCCCATCTCGGCCTGGAGCTGCTCCAGCAGGGCCAACACCTGGGCCTGGACCATGACGTCCAGGGCCGTGGTCGGCTCGTCGGCGACCACCAGGCGCGGTGCGCAGGCCAGCGCCATGGCGATCATGACCCGCTGCCGCTGGCCGCCGGAGAGCTCGTGCGGATATTCGCCGGCTCGGCGGGCCGGGAGCCCCACCCTGGCCACGAGCTCGGCGGCACGGCGGAGCGCCTCGCCCTCGGTGGCGCCGGCCTGGTGGATCCGGATGGCCTCGGCGATCTGGTCGCCGACCCGGCGGACCGGGTTCAGCGAGTGCATCGCGCCCTGGAACACGATCGCGGCCTCGTCCCACCGGACCGCACGGAGCCGGCCGAACGACATCGACAGCACGTCCTCCCCTTCCAGGAGGACCCGCCCCGTCACGCGGGTCCCCTCGGGGAGAAGCCGGAGGATCGCGTGGGCGATCGTGGACTTGCCGCAGCCGGACTCGCCGGCCAACCCGACGGTCTGGCCGGCTTCGACGTCGAGGTCCACGCCGCGCACCGCCGGCACCGGCCCGGCCTCGGTGGCGTACGTCACCTCGAGATCCCGGATCGACAGCAGCGTCATCGCCGGCGCAGCCTGGGGTTGAGGATCTCGTCGAGCGCGTAGCCGCACATCGTGAAGGCCAGCACCACCAGCACGATGGCCACGCC
>CALAEC010000275.1 GCA_937890785.1 uncultured Actinomycetes bacterium | reverse complement strand
TGTCCACGAGCTTCTGCTTGCCCGTGTAGAACGGGTGGCACACGTTGCAGATCTCCACGTGGATCTCGGGCTTGGTCGCCCGGGTCTCGAACGTGTTCCCGCACGAGCACCGCACCACTGCCTTGCCGTATTCGGGATGTATCCCCTGCTTCACGAGTACTCCAATCCGTAGTCTTCCTGCAGTCCCTCCACGTACCTGTGGAAATGCAGATGGTCGCTCCTGTATTCCCGGGTCTCCCCGTCCTTCTCCACCGTGACCACGTCGTACGGTCCGCCGGGCGAGTCGCGGTCCTCGGCCAGCTTGACCGGTTTCCAGCCGTCGCCGACGGCCTCGACCAGCTCCTTGAGGACAGGATCGTCTCCCCACCCAGCCATGGGTCAGTCCCTCATCGGGGCCTTGGCGATCTCCTTCAGGAACTGCTCGTTCGACTTGGTGCTGCGGATCTTGTCGATGAGCATCTCGATGGAGGCCGGACCCTCCAGGGCGTGGAGCACCCGCCGGAGCCGCCACACCAGGGCCAGCTCCTCGGTCGGCATGAGGCGCTCCTCTTTCCGGGTCCCGGAGGCCTCGATGTTGATAGCCGGGAAGATGCGCTTCTCGGACAGGGACCGGTCGAGCCGGAGCTCCATGTTCCCGGTGCCCTTGAACTCCTCGAAGATCACCTCGTCCATCCGGGAGCCCGTCTCGACCAGCGCCGAGGCGATGATCGTCAGCGAGCCGCCCTCCTCGATGTTCCGGGCGGCCCCGAAGAACCGCTTGGGCGGATACAGCGCGGTGGAGTCCACACCACCCGACAAGATCTTGCCCGAGGCCGGCGCGGCCAGGTTGTAGGCCCGGGCCAGCCGGGTGACGGAGTCCAGGAGGATCGCCACGTCCTGGCCCGACTCCACGAGCCTCTTGGCCCGCTCCAGGACCAGCTCGGTGACCTGGATGTGCTGGTCGGCGGGCTTGTCGAACGTCGAGTACACGACCTCGGCGGCCTCCACGGTGCGCTGCCAGTCCGTGACCTCCTCCGGACGCTCGTCCACCAGCAGGACCATCACGTGCGTCTTCGGGTCCGAGTGGAGGATCCCGTTGGCGATCTGCTTGAGGACCGTGGTCTTCCCGGCCTTCGGCGGCGAGACCACCATCCCGCGCTGCCCCTTCCCGATCGGGGCCACCAGGTCGATGACCCGCTCGGTGACCTCGGTCGGGGCGTTCTCGAGGCGGAACCGCTCCTCGGGGAACAGCGGGGTCAGCTTCTCGAACTCCCGT
>CALAEC010000274.1 GCA_937890785.1 uncultured Actinomycetes bacterium | reverse complement strand
GGTCTCCGAAGCCTCTCTGGGGGAGGCGACCAGCGACGGGTCCGTAACCAGGGACTACGGGTGCCCAGATACCGGCGTGATACCGGGGGATGGCCCCTGCGCGGCTGAGGGCCTCAACTCCTCCGTCTGCCTCAACGATTCCGCTCCGAGGAGCGTCTTACATACGCATGAGGTGGCCCCTGGGGGCAGGGCCCCGGAGGGCCGACGGGAGGACCATCGGAATCGGCGCGGGAGTTCGAGTCGTTCTTCGAGACGCACGAGCGGCGCCTCTACGGGACGCTTTGCCTGGTGACCGGGGACGCCGCTGAAGCCGAGGACGTGATGCAGGAGGCCTTCCTCAAGGTCTGGGAGCGGTGGGAGGATGTCCGCACCGCGGATGACCCTGCCGCCTACCTCTACCGCACCGCTTTCAACCTGTTCCGCAGCCGTATCCGAAGGGCGGTTCGTGCAGCCCGTCGCGTGGCTCGCCCGTCGCCGCCCCCTGACGCCTTCGCCCAGATTGATGAGCGGGAGGACCTGCTGGCGGCGCTGCGGGCCCTGGCCCCCCGGCAGCGAGCCGCGGTGGTCCTCCTCGACCTCTTGGATCTCCCTTCGCAGTACGCCGGGGACCTTCTCGGCGTCAAGGCGGTCACCGTTAGGACCCTGGCGTCCCAGGCCCGCCGCGCCCTCCAGGCGAAGGTGGAGCAGCCGAATGCCTAGCGTCCGGTCCGCGCTCGAGCGCATCCGCAACCACTTCGATCCTCCACCGAGGGGGTTCGAGCGGCTGGTTGCCCGCCGAAGGCGGCGAGAGCGGAACCAGCGGCTCGCCGCAGCGACCGTGGCCTTGGGGCTGACCGCCGGGTTGGTCGTCGGACTCTGGACGGTCTTCCGGACGACCGCCCCGCCCTCCCCCCGACCCGCGGCGTCGGGCACGATGGGGGTCGGGGGATCCCCGGTGGACGTGGCGATCGGGGAGGGGGGTGTGTGGGTGAGCACCGTGACCGAGCCGTCCGGACCCGGCGAGGTCGTGCGGATCGACCCGAGGCTCGGCGAAGTAGTCTCTCGGATCCCGCTCCCCGAGGTGGGAGCCCTCGCTGTGGGAGAGGGGAGCGTGTGGGTCGCCAACCTCCGGAGCGAGTCGGTTACCCGGATCGATCCGAACACCGACCGGGTGGCCGACGTGATCGACATGCCGCCCCTCCCCTACGAGGTGGCCGAAGGTGACCGGGCGTTCCTCCCTGAGCGCGTCGCCACCGGCTTCGGCCGGGTGTGGGTGAGTACGGCGCGGGGATCGGTGGCTGCCATCGATCCGGCCACCGGCGAGGTCCTAGCGGTGGCCAGCGACCCCGAGGTGATCCTGGGAGGGGTGACCGCGGGGGCGGGGAGCGTCTGGGCGTGGAACACCTTCGAGCCACCAGAAGCGGAGGTCTGGCGGATCTCGCCGGAATCCGGGGAGGTCGAACGAATCTCGGTCCCGGCGACAGTGGTCGACGCAGTCGTGGGACCGGCCGGTCCTTTCGTGCTCCACGCCGAGACAGGAGACGTCTCCCTTCTCGGTGGCGTCGATCGCTTCAACGGCCCCGCCGGGGGCACAGTCCCCCTCGGGACCGTCGGGGAGCGCGCGAACGCCATCGCCGTCCTAGACGCGGTGTACGTCGCCGCTGGTGGTGGCAATGTCTACGCGATCGATCAGACGTCAGGAGAGAGGACCCTCCTGGCTGCGCTCCCCGGAGAGCCCACGGCAATCGAGGCTGGCCCGGACGCACTTTGGGTGACCCTTGCAGACGGCACGCTCATCGAGCTGAGCCTGAAGGGGGAGACCGCCCCGGATCCGAATGCCACCTCCACTCCGACAGCAACGGGCGACAACGACACGGGCCCAATTCCTGCTGCCTTCTATCCCTCCACGTACCGGGAGGACGGCAAGGTCGTCATGCCGATCACGTTCATCGATGGGAGCTCGGCAGAGGTGATGTTCGATGAGGATCTCAGGCCCAACGAGCTGGGAGCGTACGGAGAAATCGCGGGGGGCCTGGGTCGCGTCGACCGATCCATTTACTTCCGCTACGGAACCGGCTCGCAGTTCAAGGGCTCCGGCCCGCTTGCGACCTACGAGGGGCACGGTGGAACCACGGTGGAGGAATGGGAGCCGCCCCCAGGTAGTTTCGGTTGCCCGAACCTCGTCTTCCGCTTCGGCGATTGGTTCGTGGGCGTCAGGACGTGCCAAGACGAACTCTCCTCGAAGGAGAAGGCCGAGTGGGCGCGGCTTCTGACCGGCCGGCAGACGGAGGATGGGTTCCTGGTCCTCGAGGCGATCGCTCCTCTCGCCATCACCCAGGCGGGGGAACACGCCGGCCCTCAGCTCTGGCTCCAGGGACCAGAGGGACTATCGCCCTTCATCACCCTGACGCCGATGCGTTGTGACCCCGACAACCCAGCCAGCGACGAGGACGTGCGGGTCATGGACGATGGCCAGCGCGTGAGCTTTTCTCGGATCGGCAAGACGTGGTACGCGGATTGGTGCGAGGACAGAGCGATGTTCATCCAGGTGGAGTCGCCGGACCAGGACTATGTGAAGGCGGCGGCCCAGGGCCTCAGAGTTCGAAACGTTTCCGTCTCGCAGTGAATGAGGCCGATCTGGGGGCGCGACGCGCGGGGGCACGAAACCGAATTCTTGTGGCTAAATTGTGGCTGACTCAGGTGGTCTGACGTGATCTCAG
>CALAEC010000273.1 GCA_937890785.1 uncultured Actinomycetes bacterium | reverse complement strand
TCCCCGCGATGATCAGCCACTTCATCAGCCTGTTCAAGGACACCTCGCTGCTGGCGGCGTTGGGCCTGTTCGCGGACCTCCTTCGGAACGCCCGCCGGGCCTCCGCGGACATCCAGTTCATCGGGCTTCAGGCCGAGGCCCTCTTGCCGGCGGCGCTGATCTTTTGGGTGGTAGCGTTCTCGATGTCCCGGTGGAGCCAGCGGCTGGAGCGTCGGGTCGGCGTGGGGGAGCGATGAGGGAGCCATGAGCGAGCGGGCCGACGGCCGGGCCATGATCGTGGCCGAGGACGTCGAGAAGTGGTTCGGCGGCTTCCAGGCGCTCCGGGGCATCACAACCACGGTCCGCCGTGGCGAGGTGGTGGTGATCGTGGGGCCGTCCGGCTCGGGGAAATCCACCTTCATCCGGACCGTGAACCGCCTGGAGCGGCACGACAAGGGCCGGATCGTGGTCGACGGGATCGAGCTGACCGACGACATCCGCAACATCGAGCGGATCCGCAGCGAGATCGGCATCGTGTTCCAGTCGTTCAACCTGTTTCCCCACCTCAAGGTGATCGACAACATCACGCTGGCCCCTCGGAACGTGCGGCGGTGGCCTCGGGGCAAAGCGGAGGAGTCCGCGAAGCGGCTCCTGGAGCGAGTGGGGATCCCCGAACAGGCCTCGAAGTATCCCTCGCAGCTCTCGGGCGGACAGCAGCAGCGGGTGGCTATCGCCCGAGCCCTGGCCATGGAGCCGAAGATCATGCTGTTCGACGAGCCGACCTCCGCGCTCGACCCCGAGATGATCAAGGAGGTCCTCGACGCGATGAAGGCCCTGGCCACCGAGGTCAGGATGACCATGGTCGTGATCACCCACGAGATCGGCTTCGCCAAGGAGGTGGCCGACCGGGTCCTGTTCTTCGAGGAAGGCCGGATCGTCGAGGAGGGCACGCCCCAGGAGTTCTTCTCCAACCCGCGCGAGGAGCGCACCAAGCGGTTCCTGTCGCAGATCCTGGTCTAAGTAGGATGTGCGCCGTGACGGCCACGGTGATCGACGGGAAGGCCATGGCCGCGGAGATCCGGGCCGAGGTGGCCGAGCGCGCCGCGAAGCTCGCCGCTCGGGGCGTGGTGCCGGGGCTGGCTGCGGTCCTCGTCGGCGACGATGAGCCGTCCCGGATCTACGTCGGGGCGAAGCAGAGGGCCAGTGCCGAGGTGGGTATCCGGTCCGAGCGCCATGAGCTCTCCGGCGACGCCACGGAGAACGAGCTTCTCGATCTCGTCCGGAGGCTGAACGAGGACCCGGCCGTGCACGGGATCCTGGTGCAGCTACCCCTCCCGACCCACATCTCGGTGCTGGCGGTGCACGAGGCCCTCTCGGTGGACAAGGACGTGGACGCGCTGACGCCGAGCAGCGTGGGACGACTGGTTCGAGGGGAGGCGGTGTTCCTCCCGGCCACCCCCTTCGGCATCGTGGAGATGCTGGCGCGGTCGGGCATCGAGACCGTCGGCCGGGACGTGGTGATCGTGGGTCGGGGGGCTCTCGTGGGGATGCCGCTGGCCATCATGCTGGCCCAGAAGACCCCACGCGGAAACGCCACCGTGACGCTGTGCCACACCGCGACCAGGGACCTCGCCGACCACACCCGCCGGGCCGACATCCTGGTGGCCGCGGCCGGCCGACCCGGGACGATCACCGCGGACATGGTGAAGCCCGGCGCCGCGGTGATCGACGTCGCGGTGAACCGCACCGAGGGTGGGCTGGTCGGCGACGTGGCCTTCGACGAGGTCGCCGGGGTGGCGGGCTGGATCACCCCGGTCCCCGGTGGCGTGGGGCCAATGACCGTGGCGATGCTCCTGGTCAACACCGTCACCGCGGCCGAGCGGGCGGCCTGAGCCGCCGTGGGGATCCGCTCCGGGAGCAACCTGGAGCGGGTCCTGCACGACCGAGGGTTCGCCGTCACCGCCGAGGTCGTCCCGCCGCGGACCGCCGACGCCGAGGCGGTGGCGGCGCAGGCCAGGGCCCTCCGCGGCTACGCCGACGCCGCCAACGTGACCGACAGCCCCACGGGCGCGGCCCACATGTCGCCCGTGGCCGGGGCCGCGCTGGTGGCTCGGGAGGGCCTCGAGCCGACGATCCAGCTCACCTGCCGCGACCGGAACCGCCTGGCGATCACCGGCGACCTCCTGGGCGCTTGGGCGCTGGGCGCGCGGAACGTGCTGTGCCTGACGGGGGACCCCGTGCAGGAGGGCGCCAGGCCCGAGGTCGCCCAGGTCCACGACTTCACCGTCCTCGACCTGGTGCGGTTCACGGTGCGGCTCCGGGACGAGGGGGTCTCGCTGGGGGACCACCGGATCGACCCCGCGCCGCGGTTCTTCGTCGGCGTGGCCGACCTGCCGCTGATCCCGGGCTACGACCCCGGCCGGCTGGAGGAGAAGGCCGAGGCCGGCGCCGACTTCGTCCAGACCCAGATCACCTACGACGCCGACGCGTTGGGGGAGTGGGCCGAACGGGTCCGTCCGCTCGGGGTGTTCGAGCGGATGTTCGTCCTCGTGGGTGTGGCCCCGCCCCGTTCCGCAGCGAGCGCCAGGTTCATGCGCGACCATCTCCCTGGCGTGGTCGTGCCCGACGAGGTCGTTGGCTGGCTGGAGGAGGCCGACGATCCCGAGGCCGAGGGGGTCCGGCTGACCGTCGAGGTCGTGAAGCGGATCCGGGCGATCGAGGGGATCGCCGGAGTGCACGTGATAGGCCTGGGGCGCGAGGAGTCCGTTCGCCGGGTGATCGAGGAGGCAGGGCTGCTGCCGCGCCACCAGGCGACATAGAATCCGGGGCCGTGGGCGAAGGGGTCACCGAGGGTCCGCTGACGCTGGAGGAGCTCCAGCTCGCCACCCGCAACCGCGGCATGCCGCTGGAGGGGCTCCGATACGACATCACGCCCACCGGGATCCACTACCTCCTGATCCACTTCGACATTCCCGAGTTCGATGCGTCGTCCTGGCGGCTCGAGATCGGGGGGAACGTCGAGCGGCCGCTCTCCCTCTCGCTGGACGACATCCGATCGCGACCGGCCACCGCGATGCCGGTGACGATGGAGTGCGCCGGCAACGGCCGGGCTCGCCTGTTCCCCCGGCCGATCAGCAACCCCTGGCTATACGAGGCGGTCGGGACCGCGGAGTGGACCGGCACGCCTCTTGCTGAGTTCGTCGCGGAAGCGGAGCCTCGTGACGACACCGTCGAGCTCGTGTTCACCGGCGCCGACCACGGGGTCCAGGGCGACGTCGAGCAGGACTACCAGCGCAGCCTCACGGTCGAGGACGCCACCCGTCCCGAGGTCCTCTTGGCCTACGAGATGAACGGGCGGCCCCTGGAGCCCCAGCACGGCGCGCCGCTCCGCCTCCTGGTGCCCGGCTGGTACGGGATGACCAGCGTGAAGTGGCTGACCCGGGTCGAGGCTGTCACCGAGCCGTTCGAGGGGTACCAGCAGGCCGTGTCGTACCGGTACCAGCGCGACGAGGACGACCCCGGCGAGCGCGTCAGGCGGATGCGCGTCCGGGCCCTGATGACCCCTCCGGGCTATCCCGACTTCCCCGGCCGCCGCCGGTTCGTGGTGGCCGGCGAGGTGACGATCCGGGGGCGGGCCTGGAGCGGTGAGGCCGAGGTCACCCGGGTCGAGGTCGGGATCGACGACGAGTGGCGCGATGCGGACCTGGAGCCGCCGGTGGGGGAGTTCGCGTGGCGGGGATGGTCGTGCCGGTGGGACGCCACGCCCGGTGAGCACCTGCTCTCGTGCCGCGCCACCGACGCGACCGGGACCACGCAGCCGGTGGAGCAGCCCTGGAACTACCAGGGGATGGGGAACAACCTGGTGCAGACGGTGCCGGTCACCGTGCTCGGCTCGGCCTAGCCGTCCGGCAGCATCGTGTAGACGACGCACGTCCCGGTGAGGCCGCCCTGGACCACCAGGCGGCCGAACCGAGTGCCGGCGGCGAAGTCCTGGTCGAAGTGAAGCGGGTTGCGATCCCCCGTGATGAGCGCATACCGCTCCACGTCCTCCTCCGTGAGCGTCCGCGTCCAGGACGCGGTGGCCCCGACCGCGGGAGGCGTCCAGGCCATCCGGTCAGTCGAGGTCGCCCTGCTCGATGCGGCGGAGGCGCCGTTCGCGCACCAGCCCGCTCGACTCGATCAGCCGGTGGAGGTCCTCGGGCTCGTTCAGCGCGCCGGCCAGCACGCCGGCGAGGTCGCGCTGGGATACCACGCCGACCAGCCGGCCGCCCTCGAGAACCGGGAGGTGGCGGATCCACTGCTCGGTCATGATGCTGGCCGCCTCGCGCAGCGACGTGCCCGGCTCCACCGTGACGACGTCCTTCGACATGACCTCGGACACCGGCGTGTCGAGGGGCGTTCCGGTGGCCACCGCGCGCAGGATGTCCCGCTCGGTGATGATGCCCACGAGGTCCTCCCCGTCCAACACGACCAGCGAGCCGGTCTGCTGATCCCACATCTTCCGTGCCGCCGCAGCGAGATCGTCGTCGGGCCGGTCCGTGACCGCGGCCTCGGTCATGACCGACGAGATCCTCACGACCGCTCCTCGATCGGGACGTAGTCCTGGTTCCGGGGCCCGATGTACTCGGACTCCGGGCGGATCAGCCGGTTGTCGGCGAGCTGCTCCCGGACGTGCGCCGTCCATCCGGCCACCCGGCTGGCGGCGAAGACGCACGTCATCAGGTCGGTGGGGATGCCGAGGGTGTGGTACACGCTGGCCGCGTAGAAGTCCACGTTCGGGTACAGGCCCTTCCGCTCCTGGACCACCTTCTCGATGCGCTCGGACAGATCGTGCCAGCGGGTGTCGCCGATGCGCTCGCCGAGCTCCCGGGACAGCCGCCGGAGGTGCGTCGCCCGGGGATCCTCGGTCCGGTACACGCGGTGGCCGAAGCCCATGATCTTCTCCTTCCGCTCCAGGCGGTCGAGGACGTAGGGCTCCACCCGGTCCACCTCGCCGGTGTCCTCGAGCATCTTCATCACGGCCTCGTTGGCGCCGCCGTGGAGCGGTCCCTTGAGCGCGGCGATGGCCGCGGTGATGGCCGAATGCATGTCGGACAGCGTCGAGGCCACCACCCGGGCCACGAAGGTCGAGGCGTTCATGGTGTGGTCGGCTTGGAGGACCAGGCAGACGTCGAAGGCCCGGGCGGCCTCCTCGTCGGGCTCGGTGCCCGTGAGCATCCACAGGAAGTTGGCGGCGTGAGGCAGGCTCGGGTTCGGGAGGAGGGGCTCCTGGCCCGATCGGATCCGGTGATACGTGGCGATCAGCGTGGGGAATCGGGCCACCAGGCGCATCGCCTTCCGCTCGTTAGCTTCGGCCGACTGGTCCCACCCGTCGGGGTCGTAGCCGGACGACGCGGACACGCTGGTCCGGAGCATCGACATGGGCGAGGCCACGTCGGCGAACGTGGGCATCAGCTCGCGGGTCCACTGGTCGAGCTCGCGCTCCTCGACCAGCCGCTGGGTCAGGTCCTCGAGCTCGTTCCGTGTGGGGAGCCGCTGTCGGTGGAGGAGGAAAACCGTTTCCTCGAACGTCGACCACCGGGCCAGGTCGTGGATGTCGTATCCGACGTACCAGAGCCTGCCGAGCTTGCCGTCGATGTCGGAGATCGCGGTTTCGGCGGCGACGACGTCGGCCAGGCCCTTTTCGGTCACGGCGCTCCCGGGATGATACCCCGGCTGTGGCAAGCCCTGACTATGATGGCCCGCGCATCCCGAGCGAGGAGCGATCGAATGGCCCATCGAGTGACGTTCATCCCCGGCGACGGGGTCGGCCCGGAGCTGTCCGAGGCCACCCGCCGGGTCCTGGAGGCCACCGGCGTGGAGTTCGACTGGGACGTCCAGGAGGCAGGCGCCGACGTCATGGATCGGTACGGGACGCCGCTGCCCGAGCACGTCCTGGACTCGATCCGGACCAACGGCGTGGCCATCAAGGGGCCGATCACCACCCCGGTCGGGACCGGCTTCCGCAGCGTCAACGTGGCCCTGCGCAAGGAGCTGGACCTGTTCTGCTGCCTCCGGCCGTGCAAGTCGTACCCGGGCGTCCGGTCCCGGTACGAGGACGTCGACGTGGTGATCTGCCGCGAGAACCACGAGGACCTCTACGCCGGCATCGAGTTCGAGCAGGGGACCGAGGACGCCAAGCGCCTGATCGAGGCCATCGCCGAGATCTCCGGCATCCGGATCCGGGAGGACAGCGGGATCTCGATCAAGCCGATCTCCGTCACCGGGACGAAGCGGATCGTGCGGTGGGCCTTCGAATACGCCCGGCGGGAGGGCCGGAAGAAGGTCACCGCCGTGCACAAGGCCAACATCATGAAGTTCTCGGACGGGCTGTTCCTGGAGACCGCCCGGGAGGTGGCGACCGAGTACGACGACATCGAGTTCGAGGACCGCATCGTCGACAACCTGGCCATGCAGCTGGTGGCCCGGCCTGAGGAGTACGACGTGCTGGTCCTCCCGAACCTGTACGGGGACATCATCAGCGACCTGTGCGCCGGCCTGATCGGTGGGCTCGGCGTGGCGCCGGGCGGGAACATCGGCGACCGCGCCGCGGTGTTCGAGGCCACCCACGGGAGTGCCCCGAAGTACAGGGGGATGAACAAGGTCAACCCGATGGCCATGATGTTCTCGGGGATGCTGATGCTCCGGCACCTCGAGGAGCGGGACGCGGCCGACCGGCTGGAGCGGGCTCTGGCGGCGGTGATCGCCGAGGGGAAGAGCGTCACCTACGACATGAAGCCCTCGCGGGACGACCCGACCGCCGTGGGGACCTCCGAGGTGGCGGACGCGGTGATCGTGCGGCTGGAGGCGGGCGTCTAGGGCAGGAGCTTGGCCAGCACCGAGGGATGCGCCGAGCGACGCTGCCCCGAGGGAACGCCGCGCACGAGGGCCCGAGCCGAGCGCTCCCGTTCGTGGGTCCCGTGGTCATGGGCCTCCCAGCGCCGGAGCGCCTCGGCCAGGTCCGGGTCCTCCGCCATCCGTTCCCGCTCGTACGTCTCCAACCCCGCCAGGGCCAGCACGGCGGCGATGGCGCCGTCCACGCACAGGGCCATGACGTAAGGGCTTCCGGGGTAGGTCAGCCTGGTCCGGCCGACCACGTAGGTGGGGCCGGGGGGATCGGCGGGGACGGAGCGGAGGTGTCCGGCCATCAGCTTTCATCGTGGGCCATGGGGACGAACCGGTCCATAGCCTCACAGGGTGGTCTTGCGGGCCCGGAGAGGCCATATCCGCATGGCTCGAACGGGCCAGGGGCGGGGTCGGCGAGCCTACGTGGGTAGGATGAGGTCTCGTGGAGGCTCGCGCGTGAAGGTCACCATCGTCGGCAGCGGCTTCGTCGGTGCAACCACGGCGATGCGAGTCGCCCAGAAGGGCCTGGCCGACGAGGTCGTGATGGTCGACATCGTCGAGGGCCTTCCCCAGGGGCTGGCGCTCGACATGAACCAGTCCTCTCCCGTGGAGGGGTTCGAGCCCGTGGTCCGCGGGACGAACGACTATGCCGACACCGCCGGCTCGGACATCGTGGTGATCACGGCCGGGCTCCCTCGACAGCCCGGGATGAGCCGGATGGATCTGCTGGGCAAGAACGCCGCGATCATGCGCGACGTCGCCGAGCGGGTCCGCGCCACCTCCCCGGACGCCGTCCTGGTCGTGGTCAGCAACCCGCTGGACGAGATGACGTTCCTGGCGGCCGAGGTGACCGGCGTTCCGAAGGAGCGGGTGATGGGGATGGCCGGGACCCTCGACTCCGCGCGGCTCCGGTACTTCATCGCCGAGGAGCTCGGCGTGTCGCCCTCGACGGTGGAGGCCATGACCCTCGGATCGCACGGGGAGTCCATGGTCCCTCTGCCAGGTCACGCCACCGTCGGGGGGAAGCCCCTGCGGGACCTGGTCGACGAGCAGACCCTGGAGCGGCTCTACCAGCGTACCCGGGACGCCGGGGCGGAGATCGTGGGATACCTGAAGAAGGGAAGCGCCTATTACGCTCCCTCGGCCTCGGTGGCCCAAATGGTGAACGCCATTGCCGGCGACACCGGCGAGGCCCTCCCGGCGTGCGTATGGGCAACGGGCCAGTACGGGATCTCCGACGTCTTCGTCGGCCTTCCCGCGAGGCTCGGGCGCGGCGGGGTGCGGGACGTCGTGGAGCTCGACCTCGACCGGGCCGAGGTTGCGGCGCTTCACGAGGCGGCCGAGGGGATCCGGGAGCGCTGCGCCGACCTGGCCAGCGTCTAGCCCGGCTTCCTCCCCATGTACAGCCCGCGCCCCATGAGCCCTTCGGGGTCATGCTCGACGTCGAGGCCGGCAGCCCGGTAGGCCCCCACGTAGTCGTCGTGGGTGAACATCCCCATGACGTGGTCCTCGGCGAAGTGCTCCACGCCCTGGGGAGTGGCCACGAGATAGTCGAACCGCACCGTGAGCGGGTCGTCGAGCGGCTCCGAGACCGACATCCGGGCCACCTTCAGGTCGTCCTGGTCGACGAAGATCGCATGGACGTGTCCGGGGGTCCAGGCGTCCGGGAAGAACCAGGGCTCGACGATGACGAGCCCTCCCGGGGACGCGTGCCGAGTCATCGCGACCAGGGCCCGGCGCAGGGCGTCTCTCGAGCGAACGTAGCCGATCGAGCTGAACAGGCAGGTCACCACGTCGAAGGTGCGGCCGAGGTGGAGCTCCGTCATTTCCCCGACGTGGAGCGGAACCTCGGCGCCCAACCGCTGTCGGGAGAGAGCGATCATCTCCGGATCCAGGTCGACACCTTCGACCCGGAAGAGCTCCCGGAGCAGCTCGAGGTGCTTCCCGGTCCCGCAGGCCACGTCCAGCAACGATCGGGCCTGGGGGGAGCGCTCGCGGATGATCGAGACCAGCCGCTCGACCTCAGCCGGATAGTCCTTCCACGCGTAGATCGCGTCGTAGAACTGCTGCGACTTCCGGAACATCCCTCCATCCTAGGTAGACTGCCGCCGATGGGCCGTCGCGTCGGCGACTACGTTCGGGCCTTCGCCCGCAACCTCCGTCGCGAGCGGCTGTCCGGCCGATGGGTCAGCCTGGTGGTCCGCAACCGGGTGCGAGCCAGGATCGCGCTCGGCTGCTGCGGCCATCCCGGCGAGCCCGGCTGCTGAATGCCGCCCCCGCGGCCCCGGGCGGGCCGCTCGGACTGAAGAACCCGGCTCACCCGGCGAGGTTGGCCACTGCCCCGGCGACGTCCATCGTCCCGGCGAAACCGCCGAGGTCGGGAGTGAGGGTGCGGCCCTCCTCGAGGAGCCGGGAGACCGCCGCCTCGACCCGATCGGCGGCATCCGTCTCGGCAAGGTGGCGCAGCATCATGGCCGCCGTGAGGATCATCGCGATCGGATCGGCCACGCCGCGTCCGGCGATGTCGGGAGCGCTCCCGTGGACCGGCTCGAACACCGCGTACTCCCAGCCGAGGTTGGCGCCGGGCGCCACGCCCAGGCCACCGACGAGCCCGGCGGAGATGTCCGAGACGATATCGCCGTACAGGTTCGGTAGCAGCAGGACGTCCAGCGTCTCCGGCTCCAGCGCCAGCCACATGGCCATCTCGTCGATGTGCATGTCGCGCACCTCGACCTCCGGGAACTCCTCTGCCACCTCCATGGCCGTGGCCAGGAACACGCCGTCGGAGAACGGCATGATGTTGGCCTTGTGGCCGACCGTGACGAGGCGGCGGCCGTTCCGACGGGCGAAGTCCAGTCCGGCCCGGACGACCCGGCGCGTCCCGGTGATCGAGATCGGCTTCACCGTGACGCCGGCATCCTCGGCGATGCGATAGCCGGCGATGTCGAACACGACCTCGCGGAGGCGCGCCGTGTCGGGGGCGCCTCGTTCGAACTCGATCCCACGGTACAGGTCCTCGGTGTTCTCGCGGATCGTGACCAGGTCGACCGAGGGGTGCCTGGTGGGCAGCCCCGCGTAGCGGCGGGCCGGTCGGATCGCGGCGAACAGGTCGAGCTCCTGGCGGAGCGCCACGTTGACGCTTCGGAACCCCGTGCCGACCGGCGTGGTGATCGGTCCCTTGATGGCCGTGCGCGACCGGCGCACGGCCTCGAGGACGCGGTCGGGCAGCGGCGTTCCCTCGCGCTCCAGGGCCTGGGCGCCCGCGATCTGGATGTCCCAGTCGATCGCAACCCCGGTGGCATCGACCACCAGCCTGGCGGCCTCGGCCACCTCGGGGCCGATTCCGTCGCCGGGGATCAGGGTGACGCGGTGCCGCACCTCCCGGAGGGTACCAGCGGCGCTTCGCTCGCCTCGCTAGGACGCCTTCCTACGGTCGACGGCACGTCGGAGCTGGTCCTTGGTCATCCTGGAGCGGCCCTCGATCCCCATGTCCCGGGCCTCCTCGTACAGTTGGTCCCGGGTGCGCCCCCGAGGGCTCCTTCGGTGCGCCCGTTGACCGCCGCGCCGTCCCGACGAGATGTCGGTCCGCGACAGCCGGGAGCTCTCCCTGGCCTCGCCGCTCCGGGCCCGCTCCTTGTTCACCGTGCGAGCGGCGATCTCCTGGGCCCGGCCCTCGCCGGCGCCGCGCTCCTTGGCGCTCTTCTTGATGTGTTCGTACTGGCGCTCTCGCTTGCCGCTCCAAGCTTGCTGGGGCATGTCGACCTCCTTCCCGTGGCCCTTCCGCCCGGCTGGTACCCGGTGTCCGAAACGGCGAAACAGGCCCCGACGGGGAAGGACAATGGCGCAACCCCAGGAAGGAGGCGCCATGGAGGAGCTCCACCCCCTGCCCACCAGCCCCCTCCCCAGAAGCCTGGAGCTGCTCCGGCGAGCCCGGGCCTTCCGCCGGGCCTTCCTCGCGGCCCTCTTCGCCGTGCTGGTGCTGGCCGCGGCGAACGTCCTTGGACCGCGCGTCGGAGCGGTGACGGCGACGGGCGGCGGCTACCGCCTCGCGGTCACCTACGCCGAGGTGAGCCGGCCGGGACTGGCCACGCCCTGGGGCGTCGAGGTCACCCGCGAGGGCGGGTTCGACGGCCCGATCCGGATCGCCACGACGCGGTCGTACCTCCACCTGTTCGACTACAACGTGATCTACCCGCAGCCGTCGGCGGAAACGGGCACGCCCGAGCTGGTGATCTGGGAGTTCGATCCGCCGCCGGGGGAGACGTTCCGGGCGTCCTTCGACGGACGGCTTGAGCCGACCGAGCACCTCGGGCCGCTCGCCGCCACCTCGGTGCTCGAGGGTGACGTGCCCGTGGTGACCGTCCGCTACACGACGAGGGTGGTGCCGTAGATGGAGATCGTGATCCGCGCAACGATCATCTACTTCCTGATGTGGCTGCTGATCCGGGCGATGGGGAAGCGCGAGCTGGCCCAGCTCGGCGTGTTCGAGCTGGTGCTGCTGGTCACCATCGGCGACCTGGTCCAGCAGGGGGTGACCCAGGAGGACTTCTCGATGACAGGCGCGCTGCTCGCCATCGGCACGCTGGCCTTCTGGATCGTCCTGTCGTCGTACGTCGGCTTTCGGTTCGCCCGCACCCGCGGCGTGATCGAGGGCCACCCCGTCATCGTCGTCCACGACGGCCGGGTACAGCGCGAGGCCCTTCGCATCGAGCGGGTGACCGTCGACGAGCTCGCGGACGCCGCTCGGGAGCAGGGCATTCCGGACATCCGGATCGTGCGGTACGGCGTGCTGGAGGCGGACGGGAAGTTCTCGTTCCTCACCTTCGAGGACGAGGAGCGCCGGCGGCGACTGTCCGGCCAGGAACGCGAGACGACCTGAGGATCAGCCGAAGCGGTCGAACATGACGGCCCGCTTGACCTCCTGGATCGCCTTGGTGACCTTGATCCCGCGGGGGCAGGCCTCGGTGCAGTTGAACGTGGTCCGGCACCGGAACACCCCGGTCT